>NZ_JAVJAN010000024.1:0-67088 GCF_031344075.1 Clostridium aquiflavi | reverse complement strand
GGAGCTGTTAAAGCAGCAACAGATGCAGGAGCAGCAGCAGCACAAAAAGTAGGAGAAGTTGTATCAATACATGTAATACCAAGACCTCATATAGATACTGAAAAAATATTGCCACAATCTAATCTTTAATATAAGAAAGGGGTAGAAATTTCATATGGTTCAAGTAGATATAGAGAAAATAATATTAACTGTTACAAAAGCAGTTATAGAAGAATTGAATAAGTATAATGAAAGTTTAATACCCGTAGGAATATCTAATAAGCATATTCATCTTGGATTAAGAGAACTTGAGGGCTTATTTGGAGAAAACTATAAACCTAATATAAAAAAAGAGTTGAGACAGCCAGGACAATATGCATATGATGAAACAGTTGAAGCTAGAGGTCCGAAAGGATATTTTGAAAGAATAAGAGTACTTGGACCATTAAGAGAATCTACTCAATTAGAAGTTTCAATATCAGATGAAATGAAATTAGGTATAAATGCACCTATAAGACAATCAGGAAAACTTAGTGGTACTCCAGGAATATTACTGAAGGGACCTAAGGGAGAAATAAAAATAGATCAGGGTGTAATAATTGCTTCGAGACATATTCATTTATCTACAGATTTTGCAAAAAAATATGGATATAGAAATGGAGAACTAGTTGATGTAACTAGTTATGGTCCAAGAAAAGTAACTTTTCACAATGTAATTATTAGGGTTTCAGATGATTTTGTACCAGAAATGCATATTGATACAGATGAAGCTAATGCTTCAGGACTAAAAAATGGTGATAAGATAAGAATTACTAAAGTTGAAGGAGTTTAGCTATGGGGTTAGATGATACAAATAAAGGGTTAGATATTTTTTATAATTTAATAAAAGAAGAAAAGTGCAATGAAGTTAGTAATAACTTAAAAGTTGGAGTAGATCTAGGTACAGCCAATATAGTTCTTTCAGTAGTTGACGAAAATAATAATCCAGTAGCAGGAGCATCATATCCAGCATCAGTTGTGAAAGATGGACTAGTCGTAGATTTTATTGGTGCTATAGAAATAGTAAAAAAGTTAAAAGCTAAAGTAGAGAAGGTTTTAGGCACAACTATAAGTTATGGATCAACAGCAATTCCACCTGGAACTTTAGAGGGAAACGTAAAAGCAATTGGAAACGTACTAGAAGCAGCTGATATAGAATTGGTCAGTATTATTGATGAACCAACTGCAGCAGCAGCAGTACTTGGAATAAAAGATGGAGCAGTTGTTGATGTTGGTGGGGGCACAACTGGAGTAAGTATCTTAAAAGATGGTAAAGTACTATATACAGCAGATGAACCAACTGGAGGTACTCATATGAGTTTGGTATTATCAGGAAATTATAATATATCTTTTGAGGAAGCAGAAAAATTAAAAAAAGATCCTAAAAAAGAAAAAGATAATTTTATCCTTATCAAACCTGTCATAGAAAAGATGGCTTATATTGTAAAAAAACACTTACAAGGCTATGATGTAAATAAAATTTATGTTGTTGGCGGAGCATGTAGTTTCAGTGAATTTACAGCTGTTTTTGAAAAGATTATTGGTATAGAAACTATAAAACCAAACCATCCATTGCTAGTTACACCTCTAGGTATTGCTGTTAGTTGCATTAAGTGAGGTGGTTAATTTGAACTTTGATGAGATTGTCCAAATTGTTTTAAAAGAGGTTATGTTTCAACTAGAAGATAAAGCATTTAGAACTAAAAAAGCTGTGGTTTTTTTTACAGGAAGTACAGTTGGATTAAAAGAGAGCATCGCGGAATTAAAAAAATTAAAAACTCAAGGTATAAAATTAAAAGCAGTTTTATCAAAACATGCATCACAAATGATAGATTCAAATATTATAAATGAAATTTTTAATATGGAAGATATTTATATAGATGATGATTTGGAAGATAGTAATCATATATATGATGAAGAATTTGATTTATTAATAGGTGCGACTTTAAGTATAAATTCTTTATCTAAGGTAGCAAATGGAATAAGTGATACAATGCCAACTACACTTATATCAAAGTGTATTTTAAATGGTACAAAAGTAATAATCTCTAAAGAGGGTGTTGATTTTAGAGAATCAAGTACAAGAAAAAATCCGTACAAAAATATTCCTGTTCCATATATGAACATGATTAAGGGATATTTAGATAGATTAGAATCTTATGGAATAAATTTGGTTAATTCAGATAATATATTTGATTCTATAATAAAAAAAGATTTCAATGGAGATAGTTTACTCAAATTTAAATCTAAAATAGATGATAGTAATATAAATGAAATCGTATCAAGTAATTTTAAAAATGAATTTAATGAAAATGACAGAACTTTAGAATTCAAAATAAATAAAAAAGTAATTTCAAGTGAAGATATTTCTAATAATAGTGAGAATAAAAAAATTATAATTCCAAGTAATTCTATAATTACATCTCTTGCAAAAGATTTATCAGAAGATCTTGGAATACAAATTATAAAAAGGTAGGGCAAAAATATGTATTTAGCAAAAGTGGTTGGAGTAGTGGTTGCAACAACCAAAAGCGAAGGACTAGTAGGAAAGAAAATGCTTATGGTACAACCATTAACTCCAGAATATAATCCAGCAGGAAATATTGAAGTAGCTATAGATTCTGTAGGAGCAGGTAATGGTGAACTTGTATTAGTAGCAACTGGTTATGCAGCACATCAACAATTTAATGCTAAGGATGCACCTATAGATAGAGCCATTGTTGCTATAGTAGATAGCGTTGAAGTAAGTAAAGAATGAAATTAGGAGGAGAATAGAATGAATGATTTCAATATGATAGATATAGAAAGTATAGTTAAGAATATTGTTAAAGAGCTTACAGGAAATGAGAAAGAACAAGGGGCTATAATTACTGCCACTGCTCCAAAAGAAGTAAATCCATTAGTAGATATTGAAAAGAAAATAATGGGATTTATGAATACTCCTACAATGCAAGCTGGTGAATATGGAGTATTTGAAGATATAAATGATGCTATAGAACAAGCATGGTTGGCAGAACAAGAATATAGAAAAGTTGGATTGGATAAAAGAACTGAAATAATTGAAGCATTTAAAGCAGAAGTTAGAAAAAATGTAGAAGAAATATCTCGTAGAACTTTTGAAGAAACTGGAATGGGAAGATATGAAGATAAAATACTTAAAAATAACCTTGCTTTAGATAAAACTCCAGGTGTAGAAGACCTTGAAGCTGGAGTTAAAACTGGAGATGGTGGATTAACTCTTTATGAAATGTCACCATTTGGAGTTATAGGAGCAATTGCACCATCAACTAATCCAACTGAAACAATAATAAACAATGGAATATCAATGCTTGCAGGAGGTAACACAGTTGTATTTTCACCTCATCCAGGAGCAAAAGATGTTTCAGTATTTATAATACAACTTATTAATAAAGCAATAGAAAGAGTAAATGGACCTAAGAATCTTATAGTTACTGTTAGAAATCCAAACATTGAAAGTACTAATATAATGTTATCTCATCCAAAAGTTAATATGATTTGTGCAACAGGTGGTCCAGGAATTGTTAAAGTAGCATTATCAAGTGGTAAAAAAGCAATAGGAGCTGGAGCTGGAAATCCACCAGTAGTTGTTGATGAAACTGCTGATATTGAAAAAGCTGCAGTTGATATTATAGATGGCTGTAGTTTTGATAATAATTTACCATGTATTTGTGAAAAAGAGGTAATAGTAGTAGATAAAGTTACTGATTACTTAAAGACTTGTATGTCAAAATATTGTGCTTTAGAAATAACTGATAAAAATATGCTTGCACAATTAGAAAAACTTGTTTTAACAGAGAATGGAACTATAAACAAGAAATTTGTTGGAAAAAATGCTGATTATATAATGAGTAAGTTAGGAATTAATATAGATCCAAGTATAAGAGTTATATTTGCTGAAGTTGGAGCGAATCATCCATTTGCAGTTGAAGAACTTATGATGCCAATTTTACCTATTATAAGAGTTAGAAATGTAGATGAAGCTATTGAGCTTGGTGTTGAACTTGAACATGGAAATAGACACACTGCTATAATGCACTCAAAACATATAGACAATTTAAGTAAATTTGCTAAAGCAGTACAAACAACTATATTTGTTAAAAATGCTCCATCATATGCTGGAATTGGATATGGTGCAGAAGGACATGGAACATTTACTATTGCAGGCCCAACTGGAGAAGGTTTAACATCTGCAAGAACATTTACAAGAAAAAGAAGATGTGTAATGGTAGATAATTTCTCTATTAAATAGAATTGGAGATGAGATTAGTGGAAAAAAACTTTTTAGATTTAATAAAAGATGGTGGATTAATTGGTGCTGGTGGCGCTGGGTTTCCAACTCATGTAAAATTAAATGCAAAAGTTGAATATGTTATTGTAAATGGTGCTGAATGTGAACCACTTCTGAAAGTAGATCAACAATTGATGGCAGAAAAATCTTCTGAACTTTTATATGCATTAAACAAAATAGTAGAGCAAACTGAAGCAACTAAAGGTGTTATTGCATTAAAGGGTAAATACAAATCAGCAATGAAAAATTTAAATGAAAAATTAGGAGAATATCCAAAACTAGAATTATTCGAACTTGGAAATTTTTATCCAGCAGGAGATGAACAAATTACTGTTTATGAAGTAACTAAAAGAGTTGTTCCAGAAGGTGGGATTCCTTTAAATGTTGGGGTTATAGTTATTAATGTTGAAACATTATTAAATGTATATAATGCTTTAGAAGGAAAACCAGTTACTGAAAAATTTTTAACTATTACAGGTGAAGTTAAAAATCCTATTACTGTTAAAGTTCCCATTGGAATATCAGTAAGACAAGCTCTTGAATTAGCAGGTGGAACATTGATTGATGAGTTTGAAATCATTGATGGTGGTCCTATGATGGGTAAATTAATAGAAGATATTAATAGACCTATAAAGAAAAATACTAAAGGATTAATAGTTATATCTAAGAGTCATAATATAGTTGTTTCAAAGAAAAGAAACATACAATCTATGTTAAAACAAGCAAGAGCAGCATGTTGTCATTGTTCAATGTGTACTGAGGTATGCCCAAGACATTTATTAGGACATAAGTTAGAACCCGATAAGATGATGAGAATAGCAAGTTATGGTGGAACTTGCAGTAAAGAAATATTACCAACAGCTTCATTTCTATGCAGTGAATGTGGACTTTGTGAACAAGTTTGTGTAATGGGACTTCAACCTTGGAAGTTAAATAGTTTCTTTAAAGGTGAATTAGCTAAAAATGGCATTAAAAATCCTAATCATAATGCTCCAGAAAAAGCAGATGATTTCAGAGAATATAGAAAATTCCCAGTTCATAAGCTTAAGCAAAGATTAAATATAGAAAAATACGATGTTGAAGCACCACTTCAAAATGAGGAATATGATTTTTCAGAAGTTGTAATATTAAGATCTCAACATATAGGAGCTAAAGCAGAACCAATAGTTAATATTGGAGATAGAGTTAAAAAAGGTGATCTTATAGGAGATATACCTAATGATAAATTAGGTGCAAAGATTCATGCAAGTATAGATGGAGTTATAAAAGAAATAAATGATGATAGCATTATTATTAGTAAATAAGATAACTAGAAAGGAGAAAATGAAATGAGAAAATCTATTGGATTACTAGAGTTTAAAAGTATTGCAAAAGGAATTCAAGCAGCAGATGAAATGGTTAAATCCGCTAATGTAGAAATTATATTAGCAACTCCAATGTGTCCAGGTAAGTATATAGTAATATTAGCAGGAGATGTAGGAGATGTCACAAATGCAGTTGGCGTTGGTAAGGAAGTTGGACTTAGCTATCTTATAAGCGAATATACAATAGCTAGTGTGCATGAAAAAGTATTTCCAGCAATAACAGCAACTTGTGATTTTGATGATATTTCATCTATTGGTGTTATTGAAACAATGTCAGCTGTTGCTTCTGTAATTGCAGGTGATACAGCGTTAAAAGCAGCCAATGTAGAACTATTAGAAATAAGAATAGCAAGGGGACTTGGTGGAAAAGGATATGTTATTCTTACAGGAGAAGTATCAGCTGTAAAAGCAGCCATAGAAGCAGCAGAAGCTAAGCTTGAAGAGGGTGGAGATATTATAGGAACTGTAGTATTACCTTCACCAAGCAAAGAATTAGTCCAAACATTATTATAGTAATATATTTAAAATTTGTAATATATTAAAATGAAAAAATCAACCTTTAGAGTACTGGAGATTTCGGTTGATTTTTTATTATTTATAAAATGTGAACTCTCAAATCTTATTTAGTTAGTTGAAATTAATACTGAAGTAGCAACTTACTCTTGATAAGTTTTAATTTTTAATAAAATTATTAAGTAGTCTATAATTTTATAACATACTTTTAAGCTTATTAAAAGCATAGTCTAAGGTATTATCTAAGTTTAATAAATTCTTACCAGCACCTTGTGCAAGGGTTTGATTTCCACCGCCACGTCCATCTATAAGAACTATTGCATCTTTTAATAATTCATTCATATTAACATTTTTTATATTTTTAGAACATAAAAATATAAGATTTATTTTATCATCATTTACTAGTGCAATTAGAGCAATTTTATTATCTTTTTCTGTTATTTGTGAAACAATTGTATTAATAAATTTTAAGGTTTTATTATTATATACATATTTAATAATGTTTATATTATTAATTTGAGCTGAATTTTCTATAATCTCTTTAATTTCATAATTTGAAAGTTCAATACTCATATTTTTATTTTCATTCAGTACATTTTTTAACTCTAAGTTTAAATTTTCTATTCCATTTAAAGCTTCTTTTTCATTGCAATTTAAGTATTTACACATAGAATTTGCAAATAAATCTTTTTCTAAAGAATCAGTTACAGCTTTTGATCCAGTTATAAATTCAATTCTAGATCCTTTTTTATGTTTTTCATATTTTTTTATTTTTATAAGTCTTAAATCTAATGTTGATTTAGGGTGAACACCACAACAAGCATTAAGGTCTAAATCATCAATTTTAACAATACGTATTTGTTCATTAGTATCTGGAAGATCCCTTCTAAGTTTCATACTTTTAAGTTCTCTTTTAGTTGGAGTTAGAAATTCTACATCCAAGGATTTTTCAATAATATCATTAGCATATTTTTCACAGGAGCGTACATGTTCTTCTGTAAGTATAGAATTAAAGTCAATGGTACTAAATTCATTTCCATGATGAACTGCAAGTGTATTTATATTAAAAAGCTTAAAGAAGCATGCAGATAGTACATGTTGAGCTAAATGATGATTCATTCCATCTAATCGTCTTAACCAATCTATTGAACATTTAACATTATGTATTCTCGAAGGTTTTCTATCTAGTACATGATAAATTAAATTATCTTTTTCATAGACATTTAACACTTCAATTTCATCAATTTTGCCCAAATCATGTCTTTGCCCTCCTCCCCCTGGGAAAAATGCAGTTTTATTTAAAACTATATGAAACTCATTACCTACTTCCTTGACTTGTTCTATTTCAGCAGTGAATTTCTTTAAATATTGATCTTCGTAGTAAAGTTTTTGCATAATATATTCTCCTTGTATTAAACGATATTTTATATAACTATAAGAACATTATAACAAGTAATTGCAAAAAATCATTTAATTAATAAATAAATATATTGAGTTATGCAAATATTAACCTTAAGGAAGGTGATAAACTCAATGAATTTAATTAATTATACATTATTTAATTTTATTATTTATTCTTTTATAGGGTGGATTATTGAAGAAGTATATTGTTTTTGTATAACTGGAAAATTTAAAGAAGATGGTTTTCTAATAGGTCCATTTAAACCTATGTATGGAATAACTGTAAGCATTCTTATAATATTAAAGAATTATTTTTCTGATTATACAACATTAATATTAATATTTTGCTTTTTTACACCATCTATAATAGAATACATAAGTGGATATTTATTAAAGGAAATTTTTAATAAAGTTTATTGGGACTACTCTAATTTAAAGTATAATTTTAAGGGATTAGTTAGTTTAAAATTCTCTATAGCTTGGACTTTAATGACGTTTTTGGGATTAAAATATATAGAGCCAAGTTTTCTTAATATGTTTATAAGAAGTGAAACAATGTTTGCAAAACTAACAGTATTCTTACTTATTTATTTATTTATTAGTAGATTTTTATATGACAGTGCATAACTTATTAAAAATAAATCATATGAATAATATATAAGTTTTAGTATAGTTTTATAGAGAAGTGTAAGATGATGAGAAATATATAGGAATTTACGGTTAATTCCTTTTATGATTTTAAAGATAAAGTGATAATTTATGTAAACATTATTTTAATATTTACATAAAACCAAGAGCTTTAAAATTATTAAGGCATTAATGTAAATTCCTACAAATTATATGTGTGTTAAAATTCTATTAGAAGAAAATTATTAAAATCCTCTTTTTTTAGCATCAATACCACTTTCGTTTAAAGCTGGTTCTTCTATAGTGGTGTTAAAACTACTTTTAGCATATTGATTTTGAGATTTAGTTCCATTTCTTAGAACGTTATCCTTATTAAATGTTTTTTTATTATCATTTTTCAACATAACCATCTCCTTACTATGTTATTACAGTTATAGTATTAACAAAATAATAGAAATTTAAAGTGGTAATTATATCAACAACTTAATTAAAAAGTAATTTTACTTATATAGGTGAATATACTAGTCATATATTTTATATATAATTATTAAAAATTAGGGGGAATATAACGAATGAAAAAACAAATTTACATTAAAATAGCACATTATTTTGAAGCTGCTTTAGCCATAGTAGTTATGCTATTAGTATTGTTATCTACTATTGATGTTATAAAACACATTGTAGAAATTTTTATAGTTAATAGTAGAATATGAAGAAATAAATGATTTACTTGCACAAATATTTCTACTAATAATAGGCATTGAACTTGTAACAATGCTTTCATTACATACTCCAGATACTATTGTGGAAGTTTTACTTTATGCAATAGCAAGAAAACTTTTATTAATACCTAAAGAGGGTGCAATGACTGAATTATTATTAGGAGTTATTGCAATTGCAGGATTATTTATGATAAGAAAATATTTGATAAATAAAAATATATCTAGTGAAATTAAAGACTAATATATAAGAAAGTATTCACTAGATATAATGTACAAAATATAATATAATAAAAAATATTTTATTATAATTTGTGAGCAATTAATAGGAGGTAATTTGAACGAAGATAATTTTGATAAAAAAGACCTAGTCATAAAGAAACTATATAAAATACTAGGACATGCTAGAATTTTAGAGAATATAAGTATTCAGACTAATTCAAATGATGAGTTATCTAAAAAAATAACGGTTTTTAAAATAGCTTTAAATAATGCTAGCAAAATAACAGTACAATATTATATAAAGTATTGTATTGATGAAATAATAAAGGAATATGACAAAGTGGAGCTTTTAAAGTTCAATAATTTAATAGATAAAGTTTTAAAGTGATTTTTAATATTACTTTTTAATATAGTGTAAATGCATAGTGTGTTATTTTTTACATACTATGCATTTTATTTTTATGCTATGTTCTAAATAAATGTTGATATTTTAGTGTCAGTTAACAAGAATTATATTATGAGATGAACTATTTTATTTTTAAAAACATTTTTTATGTTTCTTTAGAAAATCTTTAGTTTTTATAGAAGCTTATCTTTATTTATTAAATATATAATTTAGTTATAATTTGAAAGAGGGGTGTGCTCATGAATGATTAAAAGTAAAAAGATAAAAGCTAATTCTATATCTTATGTTATTATATAATTGCAATGATTTTTATTCTTTACACCAATTATAAAAATCTTAAATTTTAAAATAAATCCTAGAACACTATATTTTAAAATTATAATTAGTATTCATAAAGAATAAAAATTAATCATATTGCCGCACCATTATTCCTGCACTGCGTTTGGAAAGGGTGCATGGCTAAAAAAAATCGACAGTTCTAAAGTCGCCTTGGCGATTTTGGTATGTAAAGGTGAGGGTTAATATTATGAAATTATATAATGTTTTAATAGTTGAAGATGAAAAAGAAATATGTGATGCAATTGCAATATATTTAAATAACCAAGGATACAATGTTTTTAAAGCTCATAATGGAATTGAAGGTCTAGATGTAATAAAAAATGAAATTATACATTTAGCTATAGTAGATATAATGATGCCTAAAATGGATGGAATTCAAATGACCATGAAACTTAGAGGTGAATTTGATTTTCCTGTCATAATGTTATCTGCTAAATCAGAAGAAATGGATAAAATAATGGGTCTTAATATTGGAGCTGATGATTATATTACTAAACCATTTAATCCTATGGAACTTCTAGCAAGAGTTAATTCTCAACTTAGAAGATATTCTAAGTATTTAAATGTTATAAATAATTTAGAAGAGAAAAATAATAATTTTATAATAGATGGTTTAGAATTAAATGCAGAAACTAAAGAGGTATTTGTAGATGAGGAGCCAGTAAAATTAACACCTATAGAATTTAAAATATTACACTTATTAATTAAAAATCCTGGTAGAGTGTTTTCAGCAGATGAAATATATGAAAAAGTATGGAATGAAAATGCAGTAAACACAGACACTGTAATGGTACACGTAAGGAATATAAGAGAGAAAATAGAAATTGACCCGAAAAATCCTAAGTATTTGAAGGTTGTGTGGGGAGTTGGATATAAAATTGAAAAGTATAAATAAGAGTCCGTATATTATAAATATAATAGCAATATTAATAGTAATAATGACGTCAATTGGAATAATAAGCTTTTATCCTACAATAGAAAAGGTATCTCAAAAAGCAGAACCTTCATCACCATATGAAGAGTATAATATGTTAAAAGAAATTTATGATAGTAGTTATGTTTTATATAAAGATCTTTTAGAAAAGGAACAAGATAAGAGTTTGAATTTTTCAGAAGTTTATATACAAGAGATAAACAACAATATAGATGAATATGGGGATGATGTATCTCAAAAGAACCATATAGACAATAAAGAAAAACTAGTTAATTCTCAACTTAGAAGCTTAGAAAGAAATTTATCAAGAAATTTAAAAAATCTTGAATATTTAGTTATCAATAAAAATGGAGATGTGACAAAAACTAATAGTGAAAACTCATTACAAGTATTTTTTTTAGAAAACAATACAGAAGAACTAGAAAAATTACAAGATACTTATGGATTTTATATAGTCTTGCAATTTGATGAAGAAGGAAATATTAAAGTGAATACTGTTTATGGTGCAGATGAATTTAATGTACGAAATAATCTTATAAATTTCGAATTTGAAAATTCACTTCATGTTTATGATGATAACGTTAAATTAAATAAAATAAAAGATACTACATTTGTTTATGCTATTCCTAAAGAATTAAAATACAATGATAGTATAAGCGAAATGATAGAAAGATCTAGCGTAAATATAAATAATGATGTAGTAGTATCAACAGTACTAATAATATTATCAACTATCTTAATAGTATCATTATTGATTCCTTATAAAATTGGAAAAGAAGTACTTGGAATTAAGTATATATTTAAAGTTCCATTTGAAGTTCTTGTATTTATATTTGGATGTGCAGCCATGATGTGTGGTATATCATCATGTGCAGCAATATTAAAAACTTTACAAGGAACGTTCGGAAATGGATTTGTTGGATTTGGAATAACACAAGAAACGGATTGGATGCTAAGGATAATTATAAATACGGTTTTATGGAGTGTAATAACTTTTGCAATATTAAGTGGAGCTATGTTCTTAAAGCATATATTTAAGACTGGATTTATTAAATACTTTAAAGAAAATTTACTTATTGCTAAAATATTCAGATTATCAAAAAAATGGGTAAACAATCTAGTCGATTATATGTCAAATATTGATTTAACGGATAAATCTAATAAATTTATTATTAAAATATTAGCTATAAATTTTGTTGCTCTTGTGATTATTTGCAGTATATGGTTTTTCGGAATCATGGCAGCACTTTTATATACAATAGTCTTGTTTATAATTTTAAGAAAATATTCGGATGATATTAAAGGTAAATATCAAATTCTACTTAATGCTACAAATAAGATTGCAGAGGGAAACTTAGATGTTGAAATAAACGAAGACTTAGGTCTTTTTAATAGCTTTAAGGATGAAATTAAAAAGATACAACAAGGCTTTAAAAAAGCAGTTGATGAAGAAGTAAAGAGCCAAAAGATGAAGACAGAACTTATTTCAAATGTATCACATGATTTAAAAACTCCACTTACATCTATAATAACTTATATTGACTTATTAAAAGATGAGAATATTAGTGAAGAGGATCGTAAATCATATATAGATACAATAGATAAAAAGTCACAAAGATTAAAATTTTTAATTGAAGATTTATTTGAAGTAAGTAAAGCAACAAGTGGGAATGTTCAATTAAATTTAGTTAAAGTTGATATAGTTGAACTTATGAGGCAAACACAAATAGAATTAAGTGATAAAATTAATAATTCTGGTTTAATATTAAAAAATAATTTTCCTGAAAATAAAATTATTTTAAATCTAGATAGTCAAAAAACATTTAGAATATTTGAAAATTTAATAAATAATATAGCTAAATATGCAATGAAAAATTCAAGAGTATATATAGATATTTTAGAAGAGGATGAATATATAGAAATACTATTGAAGAATATGTCAGAAGTAGAAATTGATTTTAATCCAAATGAGATAGTTGAAAGATTTGCTAGAGGAGATTCATCACGTAACACTGAAGGATCAGGTTTAGGTCTTGCAATTTCTAAAAGTTTTGTAGAGCTTCAAGGTGGAAGCTTCAGTATTGAAGTTGATGGAGATCTTTTTAAAGTAATAATTAAATTTAAAAGATAACTATTAATTAAAGAAATAATAAGTTGAGTAACAAAAAAGAATCTATTTTTATAGGTTCTTTTTTGTTACTCAAATATACTATAGAATTATTAGAGTTAAAAAATATATAGATAGATAAGCGAATAGAAAAAAGTTAATTAATAATTGAGGGCGGAGATGGTGAAGCTAATAAAAAGTTAAGTGATGTGATTTTATGGAATTTAATAAAATAACCTTAATATTATTATATAAAACGTTAGTGAAACATACCTTTAAAAAATACAACACAATAAAAATAACACAAAAAATAAAATAATAAAAACATAAAATAAAATAAGGAAATATAAAAAACATTCTTTGTATTAAAATTAGAAATTGTTACAAATAGACAATATTTTTTGAAAGAAAGCTTATTAAATATAAAGATAATATATAAAATTGCAAAATAAATAATGTTTTTATTGATATTTAGTATTGACATGGGTTCGTTTTATTGTTAAAATTACATTTGAAAAAGAGAATACTTATCAAGAGTGGTGGAGGGACTGGCCCTATGAAGCCCAGCAACCTACTTTTAAGGTTTAATAAATGATATTGAAATCAATATGTAAAATTTACTTTAAAGGTGTGGTGCCAAATCCCGTTAGATAAGAAGTCTAATATAGTATGAGAATATTTAAAGCTTCACTATTGGGTGAAGCTTTTATTTTTTAATTCTTTAATAAATTATAAAATAAACTTAAAATATTTGTAAAAAATTAATTAAAGAATAAAAAGAATATATTTCCATCAATTGCCTAAGTATTTCTTTGACAAAAAGTTTGAAATGACAAAAGGAGGAAACATTTTATGAAGAAAAAAACAAGTATAGCATCATTATTACCACTATTAGTATTTCTAATAGTATATGTGGGGGTATCAGTACTTGCAGGTGATATGTATGCAGTATCTGTAATTATTCCATTTTCAGCAGCAGCAGTAACAGCTCTAGCTATGAATAAAGATAAAAACTTAAATGAAAAATTAGAAATATTTTGTAAAGGATCAGGAGATAATAATGTCATTCTAATGATATTAATATTTATATTAGCTGGAGCATTTGCTCAAGTAGCTAAAGATATGGGTGCAGTAGATTCAACTGTAAATTTAGGATTATCAATTTTACCAAGTAGCTTGTTAACTGTAGGCTTATTTTTAATAGCATGCTTTATAGCTCTTTCTGTAGGTACTTCAATGGGAACAATAGTAGCATTAGTACCAATAGCTGTTGGAATAGCAGATAAAACAGGAGTATTAGTTGCAATATCAGTTGGGGCAGTTGTTAGTGGTGCTATGTTTGGAGATAACTTATCAATAATTTCAGATACAACTATAGCAGCAACAAGAACACAAGGTTGTGAAATGAGAGATAAATTTAAAATGAACTTTAAGATAGTTCTTCCAGCGGCAATAATAACTACAATTGTATTTGGAATATTAACAAGAAATGCAGCTACAACAGGTATAGAAGAATTACAATACAGCTTAGTTAAAATAATTCCATACATTGCAGTAATAGCATCATCATTAATGGGATTAAATGTTGTGGTAGTTTTATTTGCAGGAATAATCATTGCTGCAGGAATTGGGTTTATTTATGGCAGCTTTGATGTTATTGGTTTATGTAGTTCAATATCTACTGGAATATCAGGAATGAGCGAGTTAATAATTATATCATTATTAATAGCAGGAACAATTGCATTAATTAAAGAAAACGGTGGAATAGAGTACATATTAAATAAAGGATTAAAGAAGTTTAAGAATAAGAGAAATGCTGAACTTGGAATAGCCACTTTAGTAAGCTTAGTAGATGTATGTACTGCTAACAATACTATAGCAATAGTTACAGTAGGTCCAATAGCTAAAAATATTTCAGATGAATTTGATTTAGAACCTAAAAGAGTTGCAGGAATAATGGATATGTTTTCTTGTGTTTTTCAAGGAATAATCCCATATGGAGCTCAATTAATTTCAGCAGCTGGTTTAGCTGCAATATCACCTTTTGCTATAATGAAATATTTGTTTTATCCTTATTTAATGGGAATATGCGCATTAATATCAATATTTATATACCATAGTAATAAGATGCAAAAATTAAGAGATAAGAAAGTAGCTTAGATTATTTAAATAATTAAAACAAGTAGATGATAAAAGAATCATTTACTTGTTTTATTTTTTAGTTGAAAGTTATTTTGATAATAATAATATGCTATAATTGACTTATAATGTATTTTATTTGAATAAAACTAAAAATTATAATGAATATGTATATTAAAAAAATATAAATTAAGGATGGATTTTGATAATGACAGGATTAACAATAACTTTTATTATAACAATAATATTAATTAGTGTTATATATTTACATATAAGGCGAAAAAATTCATTGTTAAGTAAAAGCTTTATTAGTATATATTTAATTTTTGCTCCACATATTGTTTTGATGGAGTATTTTTTTAGTACTCAAAGTAAAATTGGACAAGACAGTGGTATATATAAATGGATAATTTTAATTGAAATAGGTATTATCATTTTTTATATTTGGATTAAATTAAATACAGTAGTGAATATAAAAAAGGAAATAGTAAGTGTTAGATTAAAAATAATGATAGGTGGACGAAGTCTTATACTTTATGGATTATATCTTATATTCGTCCAAAGTATAATATACATAACTGTATTTAAAATAATATTTAAAGAACATATACCTAATAATATTTTTATAATAGATAGTATTATTACTGGACTAAGTATTATTTTACTAATTGCAAATGGGATTCTACGAATTTTATGTACTTCAAGAAGATTAAACATTATAAAAAGATTTATAATTGCTTTTTGGATTTGGATTCCAATTATAAATATTTTCATAATGCTTTATGCTTGTCATATTGCGAGAATTGAGTATGACCATGAATGTTATAAAGTAATTAGAGATGATGCACGTATTGATTCCAATATATGTAAAACTAAATATCCACTTGTATTAGTTCATGGAGTTGGATTTAGAGATTTAAAGTATATTAATTATTGGGGAAGAATACCCAAAGAATTAATTCGTAATGGGGCTACAGTTTATTATGGAAATCAAGAAGCCTGGGGAACAATTATATATAATGCACAAGATATTAAAGATAAAATTCTCCAAATTATAATGGAAACAGGAGTTGAAAAAGTAAATATTATTGCCCACTCAAAAGGTGGACTAGATGCACGCTATATGGTTAGTAAATTAGATATGAAAGATTTTGTTGCATCATTAACAATGATTTCATCACCACATGGAGGATGTAAGTTTGTTGATATAGCTTGCAAAATACCAAATAGAATTTATAAATTCATTGCGAAATTATTTGATAAATATTATAGAATATTAGGTGATAAAAATCCAGATTTTTATACAGCAAGTAGACAATTTTCAACGTATCATAGTAAAAAATTTAATGAAGAAGTAAAAGATGTAGATAAAGTTTATTATCAAAGTTATGCAAGTGTAGTAAAAAATGTATTTAGTGATTATGTAGTGGCTATTCCATATATTTTAGTAAAGTTAACTGAAGGTGAAAATGATGGATTAGTGGCAATAGATTCTGCTAAATGGGGTGAATTTAAAGGTGTATTGAAAAGTAAGTATAGACGTGGAATTTCTCATGGAGATATTATAGATTTAAGACGAGATGACTACAAAGGATTCGATGTAATAGAAAAATATGTAGAGATAGTATCAGATCTTAAAAATAAAGGGTTTTAATTAAAAAAAGACAGTATATAATTTTGTTTTCACACAAAACTATATACTGTCTCTATTCTTTTCTTAACCATCCTGCTGGTTCTCTTTTGCCACCAACATAATATTTATTGCCTATGAAAGTTAGTTCAAATTTATCACGAGATTCTTGTCCCATATTTTGTTGAACCACTTCTATGTAATCATCACCTACTTCTGAAATTATTACTACATGTCCATAATTTGTATCTGTAAAAACTAAAAGATCATCTTTCATAGGTTTTTCATTATCACCATTTTTATATTGATATAATCCTCTTTTTTCATTTAATGCACCTTGTTCCAATTCCTGATCAAAAAAATCTTTTGCATTTCCATATACATCTGGCATTTTGTGGGCTTTTGCTTCATAAAAAAATCTCTTTATATATTCTACACATTGCCATTTATAGCCATAATAGTATCCATCATTACTATAGCTTTTACCATGATTTTTACCATAGTCACTACCATTATAATAGACATCAACACCTTCATATGTGTCTAAAATAAGCCCTATTCCATTTTTCTTATCTTCAATTTCTCTATAAATTTTAAGTGATGCAAAGAGGCCAATACTAACTATGATTAGTAGGGTAAAAATTATAATTAGATTACGATATAACTTTTTCATAATAAACTCCTTCTATGATAATATTTTAATTCTAATTTTATCTATTCATAAATTGTAAGTTTAAATTATTTATCAATCTAATTATTTTACCCTAAAACAGTAAATATAACAATATTATGGTTATATTTATATTGTATAATAATAGATACTATTTATATAAATTATATTTTACATCAAAAAAGCTATAAAGTTGAAGATGCAGTTATTACAAATATAGATTATTATACTAATGGAAAATCTGGATCATATCAAAGTAGTGTGGAATACAAGATAAAAAATCAATCATTAACAAGCAATATGAGAACTTCAATTGGAGATTATGTGGGAAAAGAAATTACTATTGGAGTAAATAAAGATAATTCATATAAAATACTTCCTGATAAATTTACTTTTCAAAGAAAGACAATTGTACATTCTATTTTTATAATAAGTATTATTATATATTCAATATACTTAATTGTTAATTTGTTTAGAAAAAGAAATAGTCGTATTAAGAGGTGAAAAATTAAAAAGCCAGTAAGCAAGGGCAGAAACCCCAAGTTTACTGGCTTTCTTTAGTGGAGGCACCACCCAGATTTGAACTGGGGAATAAAGGTTTTGCAGACCTCTGCCTTACCGCTTGGCTATAGTGCCATAGATTTTTATTTATCCATCTAATAATATATATGCAATATTTATTATTTTTGTGCTTTAAAATTCATACTTTTTAAATTATTTAGGTAGTAATGGTATTCTACTGCTTTCTTAATATAATGTATGATAAAAGTTATATAAAAAGAACAGAATTCATAATTAAGAATAAATGATGTAATAATATTTGTTATAAATTGATAGTTTGAGTAGAATTTCTATTTATATCAAAGTTATAAAGTTGAATTAATGTTAATTAGAGTATAAAATTATATTCACTAGAACATGTATTAATGAGGTAATAAATGATTAAAAAACTTATAATTGTTAACGGAACAATGGGAGTAGGGAAGAGTACTATATGTGAAAATCTTAATAAAGCTTTGCTTAATTCAGCGTGGCTTGATGGAGATTGGTGTGCTATGATTAATCCTTTTATCCCTAGTAATGAAAATAAAAAAATTGTTATAAATAATATTACTCATATATTAAACAACTTTTTAGAAAGTTCATCAATTGAGTATGTAATATTTAATTGGCTTATTGAAAGTGATGAGATTATGGATTCAATACTAGATAATATAAATTTGAAGAGTTTTAAACTCTATAAAATAACATTGACTTGTGGAAAAGAAGAACTTTTAAAAAGAGTTGGTAGGGATATTTTATCTGGAAAAAGGGATAGAAATTCATTAAATAGGAGTTTAGAACGCTTGGCGTTGTATGATAAAATGGATACTTTAAAAATAGATACTACAAATAAAGAAACAAAAGCAATAATATATGAAATAATAAGTGAAATTTTAAATATTAGATAAACATCTATACTAATTCTGTTATAACTTAAATTAACACTAGTTTTTAATGCTTAAATTTAAATATTTCTTGTATGCGAGAGTTTAATTTTTTTAATATACAACACATATTTATAATATTAAAAATAAAAACTTACATCAATTAATTAGATTATAAATATTCATAAACATAAGTTTAATATATTTGTAACTGTTAATATGTATTGAAATGATATAATAATACTATTATTTGTAAATTGGTGGAGGTGGTGTTGTATGAGGAATATTTATGACATTTTATTAGGTTGCATATTAATTATATATGTATGTATAGTTAATATTCTCAGTAGTTCAAAAATTGCATTTAGTTTACCTATTTTTATTTTAGGTATCATACTTGTTTTATATCATTTTATAAAACAAAAATTGGCTTTTAATAGATATTTCATGAAAATTAATAAAGTAATGAAATTTTTTATATGTATAGGGCTTGTATTGTTTCTTGCTGTAGAGATAGTAATAATCTCATGTCCAAAAAGCAATAAAGAAAACACTGATTATATAGTAGTATTAGGTGCAGGTTTAAATAATGGGAATCAACTTAGCTATATTTTAAAATCTAGACTAGATAGTGCTTTACAATGTATAAATGAATTTAATAATAATAGTTATATTGTTGTTTCTGGTGGTAAAGGGAATGATGAAAGAATTTCTGAAGCAGAAGCTATGAAAAGATATTTAGTAGAGCAAGGTATTTCTGAAGATAAAATATTAATGGAAGATCAGTCAAAAAATACATTCGAAAACTTTAAATATTCTAAAAAGCTAATTGAAGATCACAGCAAAAAAAGTATTGATAATTTAAGTGTTAAGATAGTTACAACTGATTTTCATGGATTTAGAAGTAAAATGCTAGCAAAGAGAAATGGATATAATGAAGTGAAATTATATACAAATAAAACCATATATTATCTTATACCAATATGCTATACTAGAGAAGCTTTTGCAGTAGTAAAGAGTTTTATATTTGATATATAATTACAATAAATTAAAAGAAGTTAGAAGTAAATAATGAAAATAGGACATGCATAAACGATATTACATTCGTTTATGCATGTCCTATTTCTTATACAATTTCTTTACCAAAAGGCATTAAAGATAATTTTGCTAGTTTTAATGATTGAACTGCAAAAGGTATTCCGACTATAGTAATACATAATAATAATGCACTTAAAAGGTTAGAAATACAAAGTCCTAATCCACCAAATATAATCCATAATATATTTAAAAGAAAGCTTATGCCACTAGAATCAGTTTCTACAACTTCTTTTCCAAAAGGCGCAAGTTGCAATCCTGCCATTTTAAAACATTGAAGACCAATAGGAATACCGATTATAGTTATGCACCAAAAGATTCCTGTGAAAAACCAACCAATTGCATTAACAAATCCTCCAAAAATAAACCAAATAATATTTCCTAAACAACTCATTAATAATACCTCAAATCTACTAATATTTTTTACTAATATATTATACTAGGATTTTAAAATTAAAGTGTAATAAATCATACTATTTAAGCTTAAATTAAGGTTTTAGTTATTTTAGAATAGTTTGCACTTAATATTTGTGTCAATATATGAACAAGTTAAAAATCAGAGAGAGTAATTCTTATCATATAAATGACATGCAACAGTATGTCCATTTTTTAATTCCACAAGCTTAGGCTGGATTTCTTTACATATATTTGTGCAATTTGGACATCTAGTATGAAATCTGCATCCTTTTGGAGGATTTATAGGGCTAGGAACATCTCCAGATAATATAATTCTTTCTTTTTTTATTTCAGGGTTAGGAACAGGTATTGCAGAAAGCAAAGCTTTGGTATAAGGATGAAGTGGAGAAGAATATAATGAATTTACATCTCCAATTTCAACGATTTTACCAAGATACATAACTCCAACTCTATTACTAATGTGTTTAACAACATTTAAACCATGAGCTATAAACAAATAAGTAAATCCTAATTCTTTTTGAAGATCAGATAAAAGATTTAAGATTTGAGCTTGAATTGAAACATCTAGTGCAGACACAGCTTCATCACATACAATAAGTTTTGGACTAACTGAAATTGCTCTAGCAATTCCAACTCTTTGTCTTTGCCCACCACTAAATTCATGTGGAAATCTATCTTTGTGATAAGATGACAATCCAACATAATTTAAAAGTTTATCAACTTTTTTCTCAAGTTCGACTCCACTTGCTATATTATTAACTTTCATAGGTTCTTTTATAATATCACCAATTTTCATTCGTGGATTTAATGAAGCATAAGGATCTTGAAAGATAATTTGAATGTTTTTGCTTATGTCTTTTCTATTATTTTTTCTAATAGCATTAATATCTTTTCCTTCAAATAGTATTTCTCCATAAGTAGAGTGCAGTAAATTAACTAATAGTCTTCCCATAGTAGACTTTCCACAGCCAGACTCACCAACAATTCCTAAAGTTTCACCCTTGTATATATCAAATGAAACATCATCTACTGCTTGAACGTATTGAGGTTTTTGAAAAAATCCTGAGGAACCAACAGGAAAATATTTTTTTAAGTTTTTAATTTCCATTAACTTTTCCATCTATTTTTCCTCCTTTTTTTCATCATATAAAAAACATCTAATTTCTCTATCACCTAAAGAAATTAAAGGCGGCTGAGAAGTAGCACATTTTTCTATACATTTTTCACATCTATCTCTAAATGCACATCCAGTTGGTAATTCTAATGGATTAGGAACCGTTCCAGGAATTATAAATAATTCTTCAACCTCTTCATCTATTTTAGGAATAGAACTAAGAAGTCCTTTTGTATATGGATGCTTAGGATCACTGAAAATATCTTTTACCGAAGCTTTTTCAACGACTTTACCGCAATACATAACCACAACTCTATCTGCAACCTCAGCTACTACTCCTAAATCATGAGTTATAAGTAAAATAGAAGTATTTAATTTTTCCTTTAATTTTAGCATAAGTTCTAATATTTGAGCTTGTATGGTAACATCCAGTGCAGTAGTAGGCTCATCAGCTATTAAAAGTTCAGGGTTACAGCTAAGTGCCATAGCGATCATAACTCTTTGTCTCATTCCACCGCTTAATTGATGAGGATAACAGTCTATTCTTTTTTCTGGAGAAGGAATACCAACTAAATTTAACATTTCAATTGATTTTTTACGAGCTTCTTTTTTATTACATCCTGTATGTTTCATAACAGCTTCACTAATTTGTTTTCCGATAGTAAAAACAGGATTTAAAGAGGTCATTGGTTCTTGAAAAATCATGGATATATTTTTACCACGCAAATTTTGCATATCTTTTTCTGACTTTTCTAGCAAATTTTCTGATTTAAATAATATCTCTCCAGATATTTTGGTTTTACTTGTTTTAGAATGAAGTCTCATTATAGATAGGGAAGTAACACTTTTACCACTACCAGATTCACCAACTAATGCAACGACTTCACCTTTCTTTATATTAAAATCTACACCATTTACAGCAGATATTGTACCTTTTTTAGTTATAAATTCTGTCTTTAAATTTTTTACATCAAGTAGCATTAAATTGTACCCCCTTTATGAATTGAGCTTAGGATCTAAAGCATCTCTAAGACCATCTCCAAATAAATTAAAAGCTAGTACTGTAAGCGTTATTGCAAGGCCAGGAAATAAAATTATATGAGGAGCATTATAAAAATAGCTTCTTCCAGCTCCAAGCATAGTACCCCATTCTGCAAAGGGTGGCTGTACTCCAAGTCCAAGGAATCCAAGAGCAGAAGTTTCTAATATTGCCGTTGAAATACCTAAAGTGGCACGAACTATTATTGGAGATAAAATATTGGGAAGTACATGCTTAAAGATTATAACAAAGTCATTGTTTCCAATAGCTTTTGCGGCTTGTACATATTCACTTTCACGAACAGAAAGCACACAACCACGTACTATTCGAGCATACTCAGGTATTGTAACTATGCTGATTGCTATAACTGCTTTATCAATACCTTTTCCTAAAGCGCTCATAAAAGCAATTGCTAAAAGCAAAGAAGGAAAAGCTAAAATTATATCCATTATTCTCATTAAAAACATATCAATCTTACCACCGAAGTAACCACAAATAGAACCTATTATTGTTCCAATTGATAGAGCTATGGAAACAGATATAATACCAACTCTTAATGAAATTTTTGTTCCATCAATAACTCTACTAAATATATCTCTACCTTGTTCATCTGTACCTAAAAAATGCTGTGCAGATGGTTTTTGAAGTGAATTTGATAATTCTCCAGTATAAGGATCATAAGGCATTATATATTTGCCTAATATAGCAACTAATAGAATTAATAAAATAAATATTAAACCTACTAATGCAGCGCGATTTGATACTGTTAGTTTGAAGAATTTTTTAAATCTATTCCATTTTGTGTTTTCATATAAATTTACTTCATCTATAGAAGCTGAATTTTCTTGTATTAAATTAGTATCCATAATAATATATACACCCCTTTTTTAAGAGTACTTTATACGAGGATCTATATAAGCATAAAGTAAATCAACAAATAGATTTACTAATACAAATATTATTGCCATTATAATTACAGCACCTTGAACAACAGGATAATCAGCTTTTAATATAGCGTCTATAGTATAACTGCCTATTCCAGGCCAAGAGAAAACTGTTTCTGTTAATACAGCACCACCAAGTAAGGAACCAAGTTGTAATCCAATAACGGTAGAAATAGGAATTAATGCATTTCTTAGACCATGTCTTATAATAACTATATTTTCAATAAGACCTTTTGATCTTGCAGTTCTAACATAGTCTTGTCCTAAAACTTCAAGCATTGTTGAACGAGTCATTCTAGCTATGATAGCAGTTGAATATGATGCAAGTGCTATTACTGGAAGAGCCATATGCTTTAAAGAATCCCAAAATGCTGTTAAGTTTCCTGAAATTAAACTGTCTAACAAATACAATCCTGTAATTTTAATAGGTTCCATACCTATTGTTGCACGGCCTGAAACAGGAAGTATATGTAGATTAACAGAAAATATAACTATTAGAATTAAGCCAAGCCAAAATATAGGCATTGAAACGCCAAGTAAAGAGCCACCCATACAAAGATAATCTATAATTGAATTTTGTTTTACTGCAGAAATAACTCCTAAAGTAACACCTATTATTGAAGCAATAATTATTGCAACTATAGCAAGTTCAATAGTTGCTGGGAATCTTGAAAAAATTTCTTTTGAAACTGAAGTTTTAGTTATAAGTGAGTTGCCGAAATTTCCATGCATCAAACCTTTCATAAAGTCAAAATATTGAATATATAAAGGATCATTTAATCCTAATTGTTCTCTTAAAGCTGATATTTGCTCTTGACTTGCATGCTGTCCTAAAATTATTGATGTAGGATCTGAACTAAAAACATGCATTACTAAAAACACTAATACAGAAACACCAAAAAGTACTGGTATAAGAAGAAGTATTCTTTTTATTATATACTTGACCATAAATTCACCTCTTTTTTTATAATATTAAATTATAAGGTCCCGATAAAATCGGAACCCTTAAAGTTTTGCTTTAGATTTTATTCTTTATCTACGTTTTTAAAGAAAATAGAACCCGTTGGATGAACACTAAAGTTTTTAACATTAGGTTTGGAAGCAGCCATTTGTTTAGCATAAGATATTGGAACCCAAGGCGCTTGTTTAGCAAGTAAATCTTGAAGTTCACCATAAACAGCATTTCTTGCATCACCATTTGGTGTTTGTTTACCTTTCAATAAAAGAGCATCTACCTCAGGATTATTAAACCTGGCAACATTTAAACTACCAGCAATCTCTTTACTATCAAGTAAAGAGAAGAAATTATCAGCATCACCGTTATCGCCATTCCATCCATAGAATACGATATCGCCTTCACCTTGTTGAGTTTTATCTTTATATTCAGTCCATTGATATACATCTATAGTAGAAGTAACACCAATCTTATTAAAGTAATTTTGAATTGCTTCAGCAAGTTTTTGTCCTCCAACAGAATTATATGGTCTTGGATTTGAATAAGTAATCATGTGTATGTTTAAATCAGATAATCCAAGTTCAGCAATGATTTCTTTAGCTTTTTCAGGATTGTATTCATATGCAGCTACATTTTCTTTAAATCCAGGTATAAAACTAGGTATCTCTGTTTTTGCTGGATCTGCATATCCTTGATATAAATATTGAACTAATTCATTGCGATCAATAGCATATGATAAAGCTTCTCTTAATTTTACATTATTAAAAGGTGATCTTTCACAATTGAATGCCATATAATTGATATTCATGCCAGGTTTGCTGAATATGGTCATATTCTTTTCTTTTAATTTATCAACATCATTTGGATCTAAACCATCCATAGCATCAATAGCACCTGTCATAAGTTCACTGGCTCTTACAGAGTTTTCTTTAGTAATTTTTAATACTACTTTATCCAATTTTGATTTTTCGCCCCAATAATCAGTATTTTTTTCTATGGTAATTTTTTCTCCTTTTTCCCAAGAAACAAACTTAAATGGACCAGTACCAACAGGCTTCTCATTCAAATTTCCATTACTTTCATCTAGAGCTTTAGGACTTACAATTGGAGCTGCAAGTGACATAGCTAAATTAGATATAAAAGGAGTGTTTGGTGATTCAAGAATAAATTTAACTGTATTTTCATCAATTGCTTCAACTGTTTTAACACCAGCAAAAGTGAATGATGCATAAGGCATATCATCAGTTCTATTTGGAGGTAATTGACGAACTACTGATTTAACAACAGCTTCTGAATTAAAATCAGTACCATCATGGAATTTAACTCCTTTTCTTAGATGAAAGGTATACTTAGTACCATCCTCACTAATATCCCAGCTTTCAGCTAAGCATGGCTGGATATTAGTATTATCATCACCATAAGCAACTAGACCTTCATAGATATTACACATTACTTTAGCAGATTCCCCATCATCAACAAAAGCAGGATCAAGACCCCTTGGATCAGCTCCTTGTGCAAAGATAAATGTTTTTTCTCCACTAGAATTTCCTGAGTTATTAGCAGTTTGTCCACCACAACCTACAAGAAAAGTAGTAGAAAGTATCGCTGTCAAAATAAGCGATAATGCTTTCTGTTTCATAAAATATCCCCCTTAATAATTGAAATCTTTTTTAATATATAAAAAGAAAAAATATAGTTTTATGTATAAACATACGAAATGATATTCTTTCTTTTTTTAATAACAAAATAATATTTATTTAAAAATATAATAATTTAGATAATATTTCCATTTATTAATTTAAATTATTATATCATAAATTTGTAATTAAATGCAACAAATAAAAATAAATTAATATTATTAAAGGTGTTTAATTAAAAAATACATAATTAAAAATTAATTTTATTAATAAAATATTAAAACATATAAAACGAAATATGATAGAAATTTATAAACTTAGAGAAGATTTTTATATTTATAATAAAAAATATAAGTTTTATTATAAAATGTAGAAGAAAGTTATTTTTTATAAAAATTCATTGTATAGTAATTATTATTCATTAAGATTTTTAATTTAAGTATTTAATACTATAAAATTTGAATTTACTATAAAATTTATATAAAATATAAGATATAAATTAAAAATAAGGGAGAAAGAGTAGTATGTTTACAAGGGATGAACTTTTAGTAATTGAAGATGCATTAAAGATAGCTGATGAGGAGTACATAAAATTACTTGATAAAAATAAAAATAATAAGAATATGATGGTATCTTATAATAGAAAACAGAAAAAACTATGGCTTGTTCAAAATAAGTTAAAAAAGCTTTTGCAAGATATTAAATAATATTAATTATTGATATTTTTAAATTGAAAAATATCTAATAAAAAAAATGTATAAAAAAGTAGATATATTTAAAATATATCTGCTTTTTTTTCTAAAATAATAAATTTTATATACAACTATATAAATAAGTATATTATGGTATATAATGAAATTAACAAGAGATTTAAGGGGTTGAAAATATGGGCGAAAAAATGAAAACGTATAAAGAAAATTTTAAAAAGGTAGATTTATCCGAAGAATTTTATGATGCAAGATTACAAGTAAAAGAACTATATGAAAATTCCTTGAAGTTACATGAATATATTGAAGAAGAATATATTTCTTCAGAAAATATGTTTACAGTAAATAATATTTCTAGTGGTATTGAAATAAGTGAATACGGAATTACAGGTTGGAGTGAAATAAGCTGGAGTAAAGATATAATGAATGAGATTAATAGTATTATTAAAAAGTTATTATCGATTAAGATGAAATTAAAGAGTGAAACTTCTTTTAATCAAAAAGAAAACGTTTTGATAAGGTTTAGTAATAATATTATAGATGAATTTTGCAACAATCAAAAGGCTTTCAAAGCATTGAATGAAAAATTAAAATTATGTTTTGAGTGTGATATAAGTAATTTAGATGGATTAATTTTTGATTTAAATAAAATGAGCAAGGTAGTATCCAAAGAGAGTTTAGAGATATTTGAAAAGTATAATTATATTGTTGATAAACTAAAATTATTATGTCTAATATAAGTAAATTTTTATGAATAAATATGTGTGGAGATGGGGAATGCTGGTATTTTATTTAAATGATTTTTGTGAATTTCAATATATTAGCAAGATATTAATAATTAATATTTAATGAAATCAATTATTTTATAATAGGCTATTTCAATTAAAACGTATTTGTGGTATAATTATGCAAAAGAATCGTAGCAATTTATCATACAAATATAAGCCGGTTTATTTTTATTATAAAAGTAACATTAATTAGAGATACTATTAATATAGAAATAAAATATTTTAATTTAAGGAGAGATACGTATGTTTAATAAAATTGAATTACCATATAATTATGATGCTTTAGAACCGTATATAGATAAGGAGACAGTAGATATACATTATAATAAACATCTTCAAACTTATGTAAATAATTTAAATAATATTTTAAAAGGTCATGAAGAATTTGCAAATGGAAAATCACTAGGGAAAATATTATCTGATGTAAATTCTATACCTGAAGAAATTAGACAAGGAGTTATAAATCAAGGTGGTGGAGTATTTAATCATAATTTATATTTTGCTATTCTTTCTCCAACACCTAAAAAAGCTCCAGAAGGAAAGTTATTAGATGAGATAAATAAGACCTTTGGAAATTTAGAAAATTTAAAAAATGAAATAAGTAATGCAGCAATAGGACAATTTGGATCTGGATATGGCTTTTTAGTTAAAGATGCAAATGGAAAATTATCTGTAACAAATGTACTAAATCAAAATAATCCTATTAGTAATGGTCTTATTCCTATATTGTGTATAGATGTCTGGGAACATGCATATTATTTAAAATACAAAAATCTAAGAGCTGATTATGTTAAAAATATTTGGAACATAATTGATTGGGCTAAAGTAGAAGGATTATATCTGAACTATTCAATCTAATAAATTTTGATGCCCGTTAAATACCTATATAAGGTGTTTAACGGGCATTTTTTATGCGTTCATTTTTAAGTCATACTTTAAAATACCAACATAATTTAAATTAATTAAGCTTTATTTAAGGTTAATAATATTTTTATATAAGATTCAGATACTAATATATAGACATAGCGAAAGAGAACAAATGAAATATGGAGGATAAAAATGATAGGATGGGAATTTAAAAAATTAATTAAATCTAAAGGTATGATAATTTCATTAGCAGTTTTAACTTTTACGTTGCTAATTGTATCCTTTATTGATCCAGCATTAGAAACTAAAAATTCTTATATAGATGCTGAAAAAGGATACATTGAAGATAGTAGAGAAAAGTCTGAAATAGCAAATGAAAAATTTAATATGAAAGTATCAGTTTTGGAAGAATTAAGTAAGCAAGAAAATAATGAAGATAAATTTTCTAAAACAATAGCTTCAATATCAAAACAAAAAATAAGTAATTTGAAAAGCTCAAAATATGAAGAGGTAGGATTTTGGCAAGTGTTTAACTACAGGGCAACTAATCCACTTATAAATATATCAATGCTTGTAATTATAATGATAATTATATCTAACCTTTATACCGATGAAATAATATCTTCAGTAAAAGATATTATACTTTCATCAAAGCAAAAGAAGAAAGCATTAAATTCTAAAATAATAATAGCACTTTTAATACCAATAGCAGTTTATAGTGTTTATTTATTAGGAATATTTGTTATAACTTATATTCAGCAAGGAGCACCTATTAATGGAGAATTAGAAGCATTTAGAATAGTTGATAATATAACAATACTAAATGGGAATCCAACTATAATTTCGTACATATTAAGCAACATTAAAATAGCATTTTTAATGTTTGAGGGCTGGGCTATGGCATCAATGTTATTTTCATTTATAAGCATGTCATCTATAAGTTCAATAAGCATGTTTGGAGTATTTATTGTATTAAGTAAAGTAGTATCAACTTTAAAGTTTATGCCAGCAATTATACTTTCAGTATTCTCATATGGTAATTACTATGATTTAATATTTAATTTTAACAGTTTGATTGGAAGTTATATGGGAAGTGTTAATTTATTAGGAAATGAAATTGGAGTTATAAGTTTAGTAAAAATTATTTTAGTAGTACTTTTTATAATTTCAACTATATTGTGCTTTGTAATAAGCAGAACAAAATATATCAATAGATAATTGGAGGAATTAATAATGAATAAATTAGAAATAAAAGATTTAACAAAAATATATGGTAGAAAAAGAGCAAATGATGGTATTACAATTACATTAGAAAATGGTGTTTATGGATTATTGGGACCAAATGGAGCAGGAAAAACAACTTTAATGAAACAAATAACTACACTTATAAGACCAGACAAAGGTGAAATCTTATATAATGGTGAAGATATATTTAAGATAGATGATAAATATAGAGATGTTATAGGATATCTTCCACAAGAATTTGGAGTATATAAGAATTTTACTGCAAAACAATTTTTACAATATGTTGGTGCATTAAAAGGAATGAGTGGTAGACGTTTGAATTCTAAAGTTGATGAATTATTAGAATTAGTTGGTCTTTATGATGTTAGAAATAAAGCAATAGGAAAGTTTTCAGGTGGAATGAAAAGAAGAGTTGGTATAGCACAAGTTTTACTAAATGATCCTAAGATAATAGTTTTAGATGAACCAACAGCAGGACTTGATCCGCAAGAAAGAACAAGATTTAGAAATCTAATAGCTAAAATATCAAGAGATAAGATAATAATACTTTCAACTCATATAATATCAGATATAGAATCAGTAGCAAAAGAAACTATAATGATAAAAAAAGGAAAGCTTCTTATGAAAGGAACTCATAAAGAAATATTATCTGATATGACTAACAGGGTTTACAACATAAGTGTTAATGATGAAAGTGAAATTAATAGAATTCAAGATAAATACAAGGTTGTAAGTATTCAAAGTGATATTAATTCAACTATATTAAGAGTAGTTTCAGATACAATGCCAAAGGAAATAAACGTAGAGCCCACATCAGCAAGATTTGAAGATGTATATATGTTTTACTTTGATTTAGAAAATGCAAAAGAGGTGTAATTAATATGATGAATTTAATAAAAGCAGAATTAAGAAAAATATTAAGTAAGAAGAGTCTTCTAGTGCTTTGGGCGTTACTTTTAGGGTTTGGATTTATTTTAATTAGAGATTTTGGAATGTCAGAAACTTATGCAGATATATTTTATAAAATAGAAGGTTCAATCCCACTTATAGGCTTAGTTATGTTTATAGCAATCTCAGGAAATTATACTAAAGAGTATGAATCTAATATGGTAGGATTAATAAACACCACCAAAAATGGAAAAAAATACATAACAGTAGCAAAAGCAATATCAGCTGGAATAGCACTATCATTAATTAATGTTTCATTTACCTTACTTGTTGGATTAAGAGGATTTGCGCTTGAAGGATTTAAAAGTTTAAATGATCCTATTAAAAATCTATGGTATTTTGGAAATAGTGAATCAGAAATTACAGTATTACAAATGTATATAATTGTTGTGTTATCTGTTACTTTAGGTTCATTTTTATTTGCACAAATAGGATTAACTTTATCATCAGCATTTAAGTCAGCAGCAATACCATTTATATTAGGTGGCGCAGTTATGGGAATTCCATTTTTCACTCAAGGACTTGTTTCAAAATCACTACTTAACTTTATAGCATTAACACCAAATTGGGTTATGATGAGTCAATTAATGGTTAGACATCAAATACCAGTTATGTATAGAGGTTTAGCAGTAGTAATATCAATAGTATTAATATTTGTACTACCTTTAATTGCATATAAGAATTTTACAAATAGTAAACGACTTTAATTATAAATTCCTTTTATTATATCTACTATTAATGTAAAATTAAATTATGAAAATTTTGTCGAAGAATAAAAACAAATGAAAGAGAGGACAATGTTATGAATAATAGGGTATTAATAGTAGATGATGAGATTGAAATTTTGAAATTGTTAGAAACAGTGTTGAAGAAAGAAGGATTTAATAATATATATACAGCGAAAACTTTAAAGGAAGGTTTAGCAGAGTTTAAAAGAGTAAAACCAGAATTAGTTATATTAGATATAATGTTGCCTGATGGTGATGGATATGAAATATGCAAAGATATAAGAAGTACATCTAATGTTCCCATATTATTCTTATCCGCTAAAACAGAAGAATTAGATAAAATATTAGGTTTTGCAATAGGCGGAGATGATTATATAACTAAACCATTTAGTCCTAAGGAAGTTGCTTTTAGAGTAAAAGCTCATTTAAGAAGAGCCAGTTATGTTAATGAAAATTCAAATGAGCTTAATAATGAAGAAAAAATAATAAAATTTGGACCGTATGTTTTAAATGAGAGCAGAGCAGAACTAATGAAAAATGATAAAGTAATAGAATTAACAGCTAAGGAGCTTAAAATATTATCTTTATTAGCACACAATCAAAATCAAATAATAAGTAAAGAAAAACTATGGGATAAGGTATGGGGAGAAGACTACTTTGGATTTGATAATACAATAATGGTTCATATACGAAAATTAAGAGAAAAAATAGAAGATGACTCATCTAATCCTAAATATATTCTTACAGTTAGGGGACTTGGGTATAAATTATCTGTAAAGGAAGATTAGAATGAAGACAAAATGGAAAATAACGGGGAACTTCATAGCTACTATTGTTGCAGTTGTCATATTAGTAGTTATAATGAATATCTTAACTATATTTAGCTGGTATACTTTAGATGTTAATATTAACTATAAAAACAATGATTCAAAAGATCCTGAGAGTTTTGCAAGAGACTTTTCAGAGTATATGTATGAAGATAATGGAGAATTAAAGATAACAGAAGAAGGAATTATATTATTAGAAAAGTCTGGGGCTTGGATACAGGTTTTAAATGATTATGGAGAAGAGATATCTAATATAAATAGGCCACAGGATGTTCCTAAAAATTATACGCCTTTTGATATGGTTCATAATTATAAGTATAAAATAGGTCCATTTGTAAATTTTTTATTAGAAAAGGATTTAAGTAATGCTCATGTAAATATAATTCTTGCATTACCAACTACATATGCAGATAGAATAACACTAAATTATTCTATGGATACAGCAATAAATCAAGTAAAGATAATAATAATTTTAACACTTATTGTAGATGCAATAATAGCTTTAATATTTGGATATTTATTTAGTAGAAAATTAACTAAACCTATGGGAGAAATAATAAATAATGTAGATGTGTTAGCAAAAGGTAACTATGAAATATGTACTAAAGAAAAAGGAATTTATAAAGATGTTTTTGCAAATATAAATGATTTAGCAAGTGCATTAAGGCAAAATGAAATAGAAAGAAAAGAATTAGATTCAATGAGAGAAGAGTGGCTGGCTAACATTACGCATGATATAAAGACTCCATTAGCTTCTATTCAAGGATATGCTGAAATTATTAGTGATAAAGAATATGAATTTTCAAGAGAAGAAATTCAAGATTATACAGAAATAATATATAGTAAATCTAAGTATATAAAAGAGCTTGTGGATGAACTTAATTTATCTACAAGGTTAAAGAATAATGCTTTAACTTTAAATAAGCAAAATACTAATTTGGTGTCTTTAGTTAGAAACATAATAATTGATATATTAAATGACAGTAGATATGAAAATAGAGACATAGAATTTAATAGTAATATAGATGTTATTGAAAAGGAAGTAGATATTATACTTTTAAAAAGGGCATTAACTAATTTGATTTTCAATGCAATAGTTCATAATAAAGAAGATGTTTCAATAAAGATAGAACTAAAAAAAGTAGATAGAATAACAATCTTAATAAAAGATAATGGCAATGGAATAAGCACAAAAGATTTAAATCATATTTTTGATAGATATTATAGAGGAACTAATACAGGAGAACATCATAAGGGGTCAGGACTCGGAATGGCTATATCAAAAGAAATAATAAATAATCATGGTGGAGACATTAAAATTAATAGCAAATTAGGATATGGAACTGAAATTACAATAGTGTTATAAATTTATAATTATAAAAACAAGTGATAAATTAACATTTTAAATAGTAAATTGCAAGAATATCTTGTATTATACTGTAAATTAAAAAAGATTAGGAGAATTATTTATGGAAGATATAAAAAAAGGAATTGATGGATTTACTATCAAAATATTGGCACTTATATTAATGACATTTGATCATATAGGAGAATTTATGCCTTATTCAATGAATATTCCTGTATGGTTTCATTGGCTAGGTAGAATAGTAGCACCACTATTTATATTTATGGTTGTAGAAGGATTTTATCATACTCATGATAGAAAAAAATATATTGGAAGATTATATATTTGGTCTGTCATTATGATACTAGGAAATACTCTTATTCAAAAGATTATGCCACATCCCAGTGAAATTGCTATAATGAATAACATATTTGCAACAATGTTTTTAATTACAATATTTTTGCAAGGAATAGAATTTATAAAAAGATATAGAGTGGAAAAAGAATCTAAATTTATGTTTTATGGTTTAGCATTAATTATTGGGCCACTACTAATAGGCATAATAATTTTATTGACTTTTGATTTTTTACCTATGATTTTAATGCGAATAGCTATGATTTTTGTACCTACACCATTTTTAGTAGAAGGTGGAATTGCTTGGATAGTTTTAGGAATAATATTATATTCATGTAGAGGCAAAAAGGTGGCTTTAAGTATCTTATATACAGTATTCACTGCATTTATATTTGTATCCGGAGCTAATGGAGATTATAGTTTAAGCAATAGCTTTTTAATTAATTATCAATGGATCATGATAGGAGCATTACCACTTATGTTATTATATAATGGTCAAAAGGGTAAAGGAATGAAATACTTATTTTATGTATATTATCCCGTACATGTTTATCTATTATATATATTAGGAATTTTATTAATAAAATAAAGTATAAAAAAGATATATCAAATTTGTTATTAATAACATTTTAATATATCTTTTTTATATATTTAGATTTTAAAATTACTAACAGTTTCAATTAATCTATTAGTATTAGTGGTAACATCTTTAACTGTTTTAACTACAGTGTCTGAATTATCAGAAATGATATGCATATTTTCAGTAATACTATTTGTACCACTAGCTAATTCTGTACTAGACGCACTTATATCATCCATTGATTTAACTACCTCATTCATAGAAATAGTTATTTTATTAGATATATTACTAAAATCCGTTGTAATATTATTAATTTTTATTGCATCTTCACTGTATTGTTCACCAGTTTTAACAATCATCTCATAATCGTTTATAACATTGGTGTTTATAAATTTTAGTATTTCTTTTGAAGTATTAGCTAAGTTTTCTACTGCATTTATAATTACATCATTAATATTTTTAATTTCTGATGCTGTACTTTTTGAGTCTTCAGCAAGTTTCCGTATTTCTTCAGCTACTACTGAAAAACCTTTTCCAGCTTCTCCAGCACGTGCAGCTTCAATGGCTGCATTTAAGGCTAAAAGATTAGTTTGAGAAGTTATTTGTAGAATAGATTCTGATAATACATTAATCTTTTCGACTTCTTTAGATTTTTCAATAGCATCTAAGACCTTTTGCTGAGTTTGTATATTAATCTTTTCAGCTATTTCTTTAGACGATATAGCTATCATTTTTAGTTTATTTGCTCTTTCTTTGATTAATAATGAATCACTAGCTTCATCTTTAGCTTTTATCGCAATTGATTCAATATTTGAATTAATTTCAGTAACAACAGCATTAATTTCTTCTGTAGAAGCTGAAGTTTCTTCAATGCCACTAGCTAGTTGTTCTGTAGTTGCATAAACATCTTCTATTAAAGTAGATAAAGTGTTAATATCTGAATTGGTTTCTTTTACTTTAATTTCAACGTTATTAGATTCTTCCATAATGATCTTTATTATATTCCTAAAAGAATTTTGCATTAAATTAAAATTTTTAGCTAATTCACCAATTTCATCATTACTAACAAAATCAATGTTTTGAGTTAAATCTCCACTGTTATTAGCCATTAATTTTAATTTAGCTAATATCTTATTTATTGGATTAACAATATTTTTAGTTATATATATAGATGAAAATACTATTATAACTATTAAAATAATAACTGCAACTGCTATCAATATTAATGTTTGTTGAATTGACTTTTGTATATTTTTAATTGATACTTGTACATTGTTATATGAAGTGTCTTTAAATTTATCAACTTTATTATTTATAGATTCAGCAGTTGTATCAAAACTTTCCATATAGTTATTTCCTTCATTAGGACCACCAGTAATATATGCACTAGCCATTACCTTGCCTACTTCATAATATGGTTTAAAGTCTTTCTTTATCTCTTCAATTTCTTGTATATTATTAGAATTTAGTTTTTTAAGATCATCTATAAGTAACTCAATATTTTTAGCATACTTCTCAGCTTCGTCAAATCCATCATCAAAACCTTCAGCAGCTCTTGTAGCACTTATATCAGTAAGCCATTGCTGAACTTGTACTACATTAAGTTTTAATTCATCTGCTTTTAATGCTGTAGTAAAATAAGTAGATTCCATTTCATTAACTAAACTTAAGTTACTTTTTATTTGAGTAAATTCAATAAACATAAAACTTAAGAAAAATATTGAAATTAAAAAAATTGGTATTAATATTTTTGTTTTTATACTTTTCATTGAAAATCCTTCCTCTCTTTTGTTTTTTGTAGTTTTATTTACCAAATTATAAAATACATACTATTATATCATATTTATAATTAATCAAATAAAATATTTGTATGAAAATGTTAACATGTGTAAGAAAATGATTATATATGTTATCAAGACACATAGTAATATAAAATATTTAGTAAAGTTTAAAGTATATTTTTATATTAAACCTTAAACAAAAAGAAAGTGATATTATAAGGATTATCACTTTCTTTTTGTTTATAGAATTAATAGTTTATATTTGTTTATTCTAAGCAAGCCCGAGAATTCTAACTATTGATGTAACTATAAAACATATAGTAATTCCAGTAATAGTTGGAACTAAAAATGAAATAGCTGTCCATTTTAAACTTTGAGTTTCTTTCTTTATTGTTAAACATGTGGTACTACAAGGCCAATGCATTAAAGAAAAAAGCATTACACATACGGCAGTAAGCCAAGTCCACCCATTTTCAACAAGCAAGCTATGAAGCTGTGCTGTACTACTTAATTCTAACATGCTTCCTGCAGCCATATAACTCATAATGATTATTGGAATTACAATTTCATTGGCAGGAAATCCTAATATAAAAGCCATAAGTATATATCCATCCAATCCTATAAGATGAGCAAATGGATTAAGAAAATTAGCACAGTGAGTTAATATACTAAGTCCATTAACATTTAAGTTCGCCATTAACCATATAACCAAACCAGCTGGCGCTGCAACAACTATAGCTCTTCCAAGAACGAATAAGGTTCTATCAAAAATTGATCTAACTATGATCTTACCAACTTGTGGTTTACGATAAGGAGGTAATTCTAAAGTAAATGAAGAAGGAATTCCCTTCAAAATAGTTTTTGATAATATTTTAGAAATTGTAAGTGTCATAAATACCCCTAAAAGTATTACACAAGTTAAGATTAGAGTAGATGCTATTGATTGAAATGGTCCTACAAACATACCAGCAAAAAACATTGTAATAATAGCAATTAAAGTAGGAAATCGTCCATTGCAAGGTACAAAGTTATTTGTAATAATAGCAATTAATCGTTCTCTTGGAGAATCTATTATTCTACAACCAATTATGCCTGCTGCATTACAACCAAATCCCATACACATTGTAAGAGCTTGTTTTCCACAAGCACATGATTTTTTAAAGAAATTATCTAAATTATAAGCAATCCTAGGTAAGTAGCCTAAGTCTTCAAGCAAAGTAAAGAGTGGAAAAAATATTGCCATAGGAGGTAACATTACAGAAACAACCCAAGCAAGAGTTCTGTATACGCCTTGAATTAATACACCCTCTAACCACACAGGAGCCCCTAAAGAAAATAGGAATGCTGAAAGTTTATCTTGAATCCAAAATAATCCAGTAGCTAGAATTTCAGATGGAACATTAGCTCCAGTTATGGTTATCCAAAATATTACTGCTAAAAGTAATATCATTATAGGAATACCAAATTTTTTAGAAGTTAAAACTTTATCTATTTTCCTATCAAAATCATTATATTTTTCAAGGCTAAAAGCTACTACATCTTTACTTACTTTTTCAGCAATACATACTAATGTTGTTACAATTTCATCTCTAAGCATATTTTCATCTAATCCATTAATTTTTAAATATTCTTTAGCATTATAAATAGCCTTCGCAATACTAGTATCATCTAGTAATTTAAATCCAATATAATTATCTATTGAAGACAATAATGTTAAATCACCCTCTAATAGCTTTAAAGAAAGCCACCTAGTATTTAGTTTAGATTTTAATTTATCTGGAAATACTTTTTCAATTAATAATATAGCATCTTCTATAAATGAACTATATTTAATACTTATAATGTTTTTCTCTACACTATTAAAAGATAAATTATAAATTTCATCTTTTAATTCTTGCAGTCCTTTGCCAATGTTTGCACTTGTGCCTACTACTGGAACACCTAATAAAGACGAAAGCTTTTCTAAATTTATCACTATACCTTTTCGTTTAGCTTCATTCATTAAATTAACACAAACTAAAACATTTTCAGTTATCTCAAGTGTTTGCAATACTAGATTTAAGTTTCTTTCAAGGCATGTAGCATCAACAATAATCACAGTAGCATCAGGATTTCCAAAGCATATAAAATCTCTAGCAACTTCTTCTTCAACTGAATTAGCCATAAGAGAATATGTGCCTGGAATATCAACTAAGGTGAATTCTTTTTTCTTATGAGTGTATTTGCCTGTAGCATTAGTTACTGTTTTACCAGGCCAGTTACCTGTATGCTGATTTAATCCAGTTAAATTATTAAAAACTGTACTCTTTCCAACATTAGGATTACCAGCAAGTGCAATTACTTTATCATCTTTAGAGGTTCTAATAATGTTTAAATCTTTATCTAAAGCATTAGTGCCAGTAGACTGGTTAGTTAATCCCATTAAAAAGCTCCTTTATACATTACTTAAAATTTTATTTATAAAATTAATGGATTAGACATAAATAAGCTTAATATTAAAGTGTTTCCACTAAAATTTTAGAAGCATCTTCAGATCTAATAGCTATAACAGCTCCTCTTATTAAATATGCAATAGGATCTCCAGATGGACTTTGTCCTAAAGATTCAACTTCTGTACCCGTTATTAATCCAAGATCTAAAAATCTTCGTCTAATTACTCCATCAGCATCCAATTTGCTTACTTTACATTTATTCCCTAAGGGTAGTTTGTTAAGTGAAATTGTATTACTTAAAGAATTATCATTCATAATTTGTATATCTCCTTTTATATAATGTTTTTAGTTTAGAGAAAGAGTGTTTCTTAAGGCTAAAAATCTTTCTCTAAACTAAGATATGAGAAATAATTCTAAAGTGACACACATAAAGTAAAAATATATAAATAAATATTGGTGGTGATAAAATGAAAGAAAATTTTCATACAGTAAGGGGATATGAAAATATAAATTCAACTAGAAAATTACTTACACCTGCTATGGAAGATTACTTAGAAATGATATATAGATGCAGTCTTGAAGAAAGTTCAATTAGATTAAATAAGATTGCACAAATGTTAAATGTAAGGGATTCATCAGCATCTAAAATGATGAAAAAACTAGGAGATTTAGCACTTATAAATTATGAAAAGTATGGAGTAATTGAACTTACTGAAAATGGTATAACTTTGGGCAAATATCTTTTAGATAGACATATAATAATAGAAAAATTTTTAAAATATCTAGGTGGAAAAGATGAAGTACTTATAGAAACTGAATTAATAGAACACGTGATAAGCAGCGAAACTGTAGAAAATATAAAGATGCTGAATATGTTTTTTGAGGATAATAAAGATGTACTAGACAAATATAATAAATTTAAAAAGTGTAATAAAAATTATAAATAATTAATTAATAATTCAAATAATGAATATAATAAAAAATGTATTTAATATTAAATCAATAGTTTCTAAAAGTAGTAACTCAAATAAACCTAATATTGTGTATATTCCATAATTATTTGTAAACTATTCTATTTTTAATATAAATCAATGAAAATATATACACTAAGTTCTTGATTTTGATATTATATAAATAGGGTTATTTATATAATACTTAGGAAGAGATGATAATGAAAGTTGATAAACCATCTATTATAGGTGGGGGTATTAGTTATTTGTATATCATTTTTTGGTGCTATGATTTTATTTAAAGTACAATATAAATTTGTAAATTCTAAAAACTTTAATTTAAAAAATATTTTTGTTAATGGTTGGAAAGAAAAAAGTGGCTATATGTATTATTATGAAAATGGTCAAAACATACTAGGATGGTTTGAATATAATGATGAATGGTATTATTTGGGGGATGATGGGAAAATGAGAACTGGCTGGGTTAAAGATCAAGCTAATTGGTATTACCTAAATGAAGACGGAACAATGGCTTCAAATATTACTATTGATTGATATTATTTAAATGAAAGTGGAATGTTAATTGATTCACCTAATAATACAAAATAGATAAAAAATTATAATAAATTTGTTAAATAAGTTTTAAAGAAATAACTAGTATACATTCAAATGAAGGGTGTGAAAAACATGTTTTTTATAGGTGTGTTCGGTATAGAAAATAAAGATAAGGAAATAAAAAAACTAGAAAATATAAGTTGTGAAAAGTGTAACAAAAATGTTACTGCAACATTAATTAAGAACTTTGAATTTTTTCATTTTTTCTTTATTCCTCTTTTTAAATGGAATGAAAGTTATTATTTAGTATGCGATAATTGCAATACTATTTATGATATTTCAAAAGAAAAAGGTAAGGCTATTGAAAGAAATGAAGATATATCAATAACTTATTGGGATTTGCAAAAGAGTAGAAATCAAGGCACTAAAAACAACTATGAAACAGAGAAATGCCCGTATTGCAATGGATATTTAGAAAAAAAATTTAAATATTGTCCTTATTGCGGAAGAAAAATTGAGTAACGCTATAAAATTAATATCATATTATATTACTCCTAGCTTATATTAAAAAAAATATAAAATAAATAAGATTTTATAGAAACGTATAATGATATAGTAGCAGAAAGTACCTAGAAATAATTTAAATCTATTTCTAGGTACTTCTTACTATGAATTAGTTAATAATTTAAAAGACCTTAATTAATAATACCATTTATTGTTAATTACACAATCTTAAGTTATATATTATGTCATATTTTGAAACATAGTTACTATGTTTAAAATTCCATATCCCCACTGAGGGTTAGGATAAATATCACCAATTCTTTTAGTAGTACCTCTTGCAAGAAAAGTTTTTATACTTTGAGAATACATATAAGGATAATTACCATTAATAATTCCCCATTCAAACAGCATAGCGCAAGTTCCAGCTAATATAGCAGCTGATACACTTGTCCCGTTAACAATTGCAGTTTGATTATTTGGTGCTACAGTTAAAGCATTTACTCCACCAGCAACAACATCTATTTTATTTTGAAAATTTTCCATAAATGCTACACCGGAATAATCTACCATATTATTATTATTTTGATTGTAAGCAGCAGCAGTAATTAAATATTCAGAAGTTCCTGGATTGGTAATGGTTCCATAAGGATCAGCCCAACTAAATCCTGTATCTTTATGTTTAATACCTTCTTGAGGCATCCACGCATTAACTTTTCCATCTAAAATATAGTTTCCAATTAATCTAAGTTTCCATAGTCCTGGTTGTATGTTATAAAATCTAATACGTATTAATTCATCACCAGTGAATTCTTCTGGCAAATAGTAATTAACTTTTATTGACGTTTTTTCAAATATAAATGTATAAAGTTCAGTAGAATTAATCAAAGGAGGCATTGTACCTGTATTTTCTCCAGATGGGGAAACTATATCTAAAGAAACTACATTTGGAGACTCTGTCCAAATCTCAACCCAAAGATTTTTTTCTTCAGGGGATACATCCATTTCAATTGCTTTTATATAGTTAGTATAAGACAATACATTACTAGTATGATTTTTTTTGTTTCTCTCGTTTCCAGTTCCCGTAACAACTGCAATCCCACTATTGGATGATAGTGTTTCTAAATATTTTTCTAAAATATCATTTCCAGTATGACTTCCTAAGTTACTTCCAAGAGGAAGATATATAACTATTGGTTTAGAAACACGTAAAGAATATTTATATAAAAATTCTAAGGCTGCAAAGATAGAAGTTATATTAAATACAGGTATATTTACATTAAATTGTTCTTTAAATGAATAATCCTCTACTAATTTTACCACTACAAAATCAGACGATGGTACTACACCTTTTAGATTTGGATTTTTACCAGTTCCTCCAATTAGTCCAGCCATATTTGTACCATGACCTATATCATCTTTTGTTGGTACTATTTCATATGGTGATTTTCCATTTATAGATGCTTTAATAGCTTCATCTATTTTATCTTTTAAATAAATGCTACCAAAAGGTATACGGTCACTATCAGTATCATTATTTATTGTTTGATCCCATATACACTCAATTCTTGTTTTTCCATTTGAATCCATAAATTCTTCACATAAATAATCAATTCCTGTATCTATAATACCGATATTAACACCTTTTCCTGTTAAATTTAAAGGTAAATCTATCTGTAAAAAATTAGCTTGAGAGGCTTCAAGTGGAGAAATAGATTGAAGTGTATACATTTCAGCAGGTTTTACATATACAATGGAAGGAAATTTTGACAGTATATCAGTTAGCTCTGTGTCTTTGGGTACAGATATTATTGCATATTTATCATTAATTAATAATACATAATAATTAGGTTCTTTAGAAATTTCGCCCATAATATCACCTTGATATTGAATAATATAATTATCATTATTTGTATCATTAAAAATATTTCTAGGAATATTAAATTGCCTTTTCATAGTTTACCTCCTATAATATCTTTTGGAATTCGTATAAACAAATCATCTACATAATATTCGATGAATTCATCATATGTATTAATAGAGTCCCTATATGATCTACGAACAAATGTATTAATAGAGTTTCTATATGATCCACCAATAAAATTAAAAATTCCTAATAAATCTAAATCACCATAACCAGTTTCTTCATTTGGAAATGTAAATATCTTATTTCTATATGCTCCATGCATTAAATAACTTCTAACTTTTTTTGAATATATAGCTGGATCATTTTTATTTATAATTGCCCATTCTAATAAAAGTGCACAAACACCAGCTACTATTGCAGTAGCTGCAGAACTTCCAGATAGCAAGGAAGTGCCACCAGAAACTTGAGTTGTTAAAATATTTATTCCTATAGTAGCAACATCAGGATTAATTGCATTATTTGTATTAAATCCTTTTCCTGAAGCAGCAATTAAAGCATTATCATTGCCGTAGTAAGATGTAGTAACAGTATTAAAAGCTGTACTTGGTATTGTTAATGTATTAAGAGGATTTGGTTCGAGAAATATTGTATTTTCTGGCAAAGTAATTTTAGGTTGAAGCCAAATATCAAATCTTCCATTAGTAATATACTCTCCTAATAATTCGAATTTCCATATTCCGGGTTTTATAGCATTAAAACTGATATCGATAACCTCATGACCTGTATAATATTCAGGAGTATAGTAGTCAATATTTACAGTAGTATTTACAAAAACAAAATTAAATTTTTGAGATTTACCTATTTTTGATTTAATTAATTTAGAGGATTCTCCAGTTGGAGAAATTATAGTTAAAGAAGCTCTATTAGGTTTTTGTACCCATATTTTAAATGAAAAATATTTAAGTTCTTTAGATATCTTTAATTCAACTGTTTTCACATCATTTACATTTTTAATATAACCAGATGTATGGCATTGAGAGTCGCCTTCATTTCCTACACCAGTCACTATAACTATACCTCTTATACTTGAAATAGACGATACATATCTAGAAATTAAATTCATACCATCATGGCTACCTTCAGTACTTCCAACACCTAAGTATATTACCATTGGCTTTTTTACTCGTAGAGCAAAATTTTTTAGATATTCTATTGCATATAAAACTTCTGATGCATTATAAACGGGAATAGGACTAATTCTATTTTCAACTAATGTTTTTTTAAAATTTGTTGATTCAAATAATTTTACAACAACAAAGTCACTATTTTCAGCTATTCCTTTAAATTTAGAATTATATCCTTTAGCACCAATAATTCCAGCAACTTTTGTTCCATGCCCAATTTCATCTTTTGAAGGAACAATTTTATATGGATCTTCATTATTTTTATAAGCATTAATTGCATTATTTATTTGCTCATTTGAATAACTTTCACCAATATATAAAGAATTATCAATATTGGACTTTTCTCTAATGCTTTGATCCCAAATATTAATAATTCTTGAAGTACCATCTTCTCTAATAAATTCTTCATTTAAATAATCTATACCTGTGTCAACTATTCCAACTAATACGTTTTTTCCAGTTAAATTTAAATACGGATTAATTTTAATAACATTTATATTATCAACAGAATTTGGAGAAATATCTTGCAATACAAACATAGCTCTAAAATCTACAAATATAATTTCAGATACATCTTTTAAAAGTCGAGGTAAATCAGAAGAATTTACTGCTATAACTCCAAGAGTTTCATTAATTATATCTCCACAGGCATATGAGATTTTATCTATTTTTTCTTTAAAATTGCCTCTATATTCGATTAAGTAGTTTTCTGGATTTGGATCAAAGTATAAATTACATTGACGTTTATCATTTATCATTCATATTTAACTCCTAAGAATTATTATTTATATTATTATATTGTAATAATAAGTGCTTAATGATATTAGATTTATAATTATAGCAAATAAAAAAGCTAAATTGCCTAAATGAAAGTATTGAGATTACCTTAAATAAAATATAAAATAATTATTTGTAAAACAACATATATGAATTTGATATATGCTATAATATAAATCGCTTAAAATTTCACGTAAAAGATTGGAGTTAATTATGAAAGTAAATACTTTTATACCTAAATATATATATGATTTTAAATGTATAGGTCCAAAGTGTACAGATACATGTTGTGCAGGATGGGATATAAATATAGATTTAGATACATATAATAAATACATTAACAGTGAAGGGAAACTTAAAGATTTAGTACAAGGAAAGTTTATTAAAGATAAAAATGAACATGATACTTTTAATCATGGATTTATGATACTTAAAGATAAAAGTACATGTCCTTTTTTAAATTCTAATATGCTTTGCGATATACATGGAGAAATTGGAGAAGAGAATCTTTGTATAACTTGCAAAAGATATCCTAGAGTGTTTAATATTGTAGATGGTGTATATGAAAAGAGTGGATTACCTTCATGTGAAGAAATATGTTTTAAAGCATTTTTAAATAAAGATAAAATGGAGTTTATTGAATCAGAAGAGGAGCTTGATGAAGATACCATAGAAATAAGACGAATTATTGATAGTGAATCATTCGATGGAACAGAAAGTCTTCTTCAATATTTTTGGGATATAAGAGTAATTTCTATAAATATTATGCAATTAAGAGATTTTTCTATAAATGAACGATTAAATATTCTTACTGAGTTTTATGAAAAAATACAAAAACTATACAATTCTAATAATTATGATGCTTTGGAAGAACTTTTAGAAGAGTTTAATGAAGAATCAATGAATTACTATTGTTTAAATGGAGTAGAACTGAGAGAAAACAATATATTTTTTACTATGTTAGCGGATGAAACACTTATAAATAATATAAGAAGTTTTAAACTTAAAAAGTGTGTAAATGAATATAAAAATGGTATTTTGAAAGTGAAGGATGTATCTGAATATTTAGAAGATCACAATAACATTTTTAATTTTATAAAAGAGTATAGTTATATTTTTGAAAATTATATGGTAAACCAGATTTTCAAAGATCTAATACCTTTTAATAAAGGACAGAATTTACTACAAAGCATTAATATATTAAAAAATAGTTATAGAATAATTAAAGCATACATAATTGGAATTTCTATAAATTCTAATAATAAAATAACAGAAAATGATATTATAAGAGTTATTCAAGCTTTGAGTAAAGATATAGAACATAACATGGTTTTTAAAGAACTGCTAGAAGGTAAAAACATCAATTAGCATTAAGGCGAACACTTTTTTTGTTCGCTATATTATCGGGTATCACAATTTCATATTTAGAATTTATATAATAAATGTCTTAGTATCTATAAATAATATTATTAGTACCTAGATATATAATATAAGCAAAAATGTTACTTTATATGAAGAGAGGGAAACTACTAGATACTTTTGCTTGAAAAACTTGTTAAAGATAGAGAATAAGGTATTAATCTATAAAATGAACATTAAATATAATTATCTCTTGAATTTTATTACATTTTTAGGTATCATTATATTATTCAATAAATTACCATAATAGGTATTAATTATATTTGTAATTAATTTATCTTTACATATTATAATGTCTTAAAATTAAAATAATCATTATAGTATATTTTTTTAATTATCAAAGCAAACGTTTGCATAAAGCTTAAACTTAATATTCTTAATTAATGCAAAATAATGTTAATATTTTATAATAAATAACATATTAATTAGCGTATTCTTTTAATAAAATAACCATTTAAATAAAGAAAATACTAATGATCTTGTTTTAATTATGAAACCAGTATATTTTTTAAAATTTACTCAATATAGCTTGTATCAATAGATAACTAGGGAAGGGGGTATAAATAATAAATAGTTTAAATACTGATTTTAAAGAGTTAAATAAAAATAAAGGGGGAAATAAAAAATGAAATTTATGAATAAAAAATTAAAAAAAATTTTAGGATTTGTATTAGTTTTAATGATAACGGTTACGTTAAATTTATCTTCTAATACTTGTATTTATGCATCATCTATTAACACAAATTACAAAGCTTATGTAATGGCTCCATTAGATAAGATAAATGATTGGGACAAGTTTAAAGAACAACTAATAACTCTTAAAAATAAGGGGATATACGCTCTTACCACAGATGTATGGTGGGGTGATGTTGAATGTCAAGGTGATAATCAATTTGACTGGAATTATTATAAAACATATGCAAATGTTGTTCGTGAATCAGGATTAAAATGGGTTCCTATTATATCTACGCATGAATGTGGTAGCAATGTAAATGATTCAGCATATAGACCGCTACCTTCATGGTTATGGACACAAGATACAGTTGATAATATGCAATTTAAAGATGAAATAGGACGTTGGGATAAAGAATCTCTTAGTCCTTGGTGGTCTGGAATTGAAAAGCAATATGATGAACTTTATGCTTCATTTGCATCAAACTTTAGTGACTATAAAGATATTATAACTAAAGTTTACCTTTCTGGTGGTCCTTCAGGTGAATTAAGATTTCCATCTTATAATATAGCATTAAACTGGAAGTATCCAGAACGTGGATATTTGCAATGCTATAGTGATGCAGCTGTATCAGATTTTCAAAATTCAATAAAAAATAAGTATACAACTATTTCTTCTGTTAATGATGCTTGGAATACAAATTTAACAAGTTTTGAAGAAATAACTCCTCCTACTGATGGAGATAACTTTTTTGAGAATGGTTATAAGACAACTTACGGAAAAGACTTTTTAAAATGGTATCAAGGAGTTCTTGAAAAACATTTGGATAAAATAGCTTCAATTGCACATGAAAACTTTGACCCAATTTTTAATGTTAGAATAGGAGCAAAAGTATCTGGTGTACATTGGCTTATTAATAGTCCAAGCATGCCACGTTCTACAGAGTATTGTGCAGGTTATTATAATTATAGCTCTTTGCTCGATGAATTTAAAGAATCAAATCTTGATTTAACTTTTACATGCCTTGAGATGAATGATTCAGATGCATATAAAGATCCATTTTATTCAGAACCAAAAAGCCTGATTATAAATGTTGCAAATTTAGCTAAAGAAAAAGGTATGAAAATCTTTGGAGAAAATGCATTAGATATTAAAGATAATAATCAATCATATGAAAATTGCGCTGAAATGTTATATAATTATAATTTTTCAGGATTTACTCTTTTAAGATTTGGAAATCTTTTTAATAATGATGGTACAGTAAAAGCTGAACTTGATTCTTTTGCAAATATTGTTGTAAAAAAACCTGTTCCTGTAACATTTACAGTAGATAATGTTAACTTAAGAAATGGAGAAAGTTTATATTTAACAGGAGATGGATGGGAAATGGCTGATTGGACTACTGGATTATATCCATCACAATTTGATTATAAAGATGGAAAAGCAGTAGTAACTGTAAATCTTGCTGAAGGTAATAATTATGAATTTAAAGCTATAAAGAAGGATAGCAATGGAAAAGTAATTTGGGAAAATGGAAGTAATCATTCTTATACTGTTCCAATAGGTGGAGGATCATATAATTTTAGTTGGAATAATTAAAAAAATAATAATTATTTAATGTTAAGGGGCTGTTGCAAAAATGCAGCAGCCCCAATTCATCCACTTAAATATTTTTTTATATTATCGAGTTACCATAGTTGCTAATTTATTTCCAAATGTAACAGGGTTATCAGGAACCCATACTTTTCTATTTTTATCATCAGTTACTTTTTTAAACGCAAATGTATTTTCTACAGTGTCTGATGATGGTTCTGCACCAGTACAGTTTTCTATTAACTTTGAAATATAAAGTTCAGATAATTTATTTAATGCTGTTTTTCTATCTGTAATATTCATATTTTGTACTTCAGTCATTGCATCATTAGCAGCTTTTTCATCAAGACCTACTATATCAACATGAGTTGTTTTTATTTTTACAACTGCAGTTTCAGCATCACTTGATACTGGTTCTATAGTACAAGTTGTTCTTTTTTGAGCATTTAATTGAGCTTCAAAAATATTATTTATGTTATCATCTGTAAATGATAAGCCAGCAGAATTTAGATTATTTTTAATTGCATCCTTAAATGTTTGTTCAAGTTGTGTGTTTAATGTGTTTGCTTCCTCATCATTAAGGCCTAGAGATGTTAGAGCACTTGTATCTCCATAAATTGTTAAGTGGTGAAATGCTTCAGCAAATTTTTCTGGTGTTTCAGTCTTTTTACCACATCCTGCTATCATAGTCACTAACATTAAAGTAGATAAAAGTACTGTAATAAGTTTTTTAAAATTTTTCATTATTAATCCCCCTATGTAATTAAATGATCTGTTAAGTTATATAAAAAATAAAGAGATCCTTTTATAATAGCTTAACAAATTCTACTTACTTATTATCGTACGCATATAACATAACTTTACTTTTTATATATATTTAATATATTTTAGTATAAAATGTTATGAGATATTAGTAATTAATATGAGTTATTGAGTAAAAAATAAGTGATGAATTTAATAAAAGCATTATAGAAAAAAGTATGTTGATAAGTTGAAAATGGTTATCGAGAAAAACTAAAAAATCATAAAAGTCAAATTGTTCAAAAATAAAGGAGGAATAATATGAAAATATACACAATAGGACATTCTAACTACTCTTTAGAAAGATTAATTTATATGCTAAAGCATTATGATATTGATACTGTTGTTGATATAAGAGGGATTCCATACTCTAAGTATAATGTTCAATTTAACAAAGAGACAATACAAAAAGCTTTAACACAAGCAGGATTTATATATATTTATATGGCAGAAGAATTCGCTGCTAATCGAAGTTTAAAAATATCTTATACTGGGGAAGGATATGCAGATTTCGAAAGAGTAGTTAATGAATCTTCTTTTCTCAAAGGTATAGATAGACTAAAGAATGGAATAAATAAAGGTTATAGAATAGTATTACTTGGAGCTATGCAAGACCCAATAAGATGCCACAGGAGTATACTTGTTGGAAGAGCTTTAAGAGATAAAGGATTTAATGTTAAACATATATTGGATGATCATTCTATAGGAACACAAGAAGATATAGAAAAAAATCTTTTGGATAAATACTTTAGCAATAGAGCTCAACTTACAATAGATAGTTTATTAGGAAATGAAGCTAGTGAGGAAGAAATAATAAGAGAGAGCTATAGGCTAGCTAATAAAGAAATTGGATTTAGAGTTGAGGGTATAAACCTTCTATAGTCACTTTATGTTTTCATAAAATATGGTGTGACAATAATTAATTTAATACATATTCATGTATTATAGTATTAATTTAAATAACTGTATTTAAGTACTAAATTAAGGAGATAAATCATGAATATAGATTTCCATGTACATGGTATTCTTAGTAAAAAACTTAATTTTGATCCTGAATTATTTTTGTTAGGAATAGAATATGCAAAAGAAAATGGCTTGGATGGATTTATTTTATGTGAACATTTTAATGCAGTTGATCTAATGTCTTCATACTCTTATTTAGAAAATAACTATGAATATGATGGAGATAGATATATTGTTAATGGGTTTTCAGTTTTTATTGGTATGGAAGTAGATATAAGATATGGCGGTCATGTCATAGTATCAGGAAACAGAGATTCTATATTAAAAATTAGAACTGCTCTTGAACCTCATGTTAAAAAAAATAATTTTATTCCTTTTGGAAAACTACTAGATTTAGGTGAAAAATATGAATGCTTAATTATAGGCAGCCATCCTTATAGAGAAAATCACAAATTATACTTACAGCCTAAAAAGTATTTAGAGAGATTGGATGCACTAGATTTAAATACAAAAGATATTTATAAAAGAGGTATTGAGATTGTAGAGAATGAAGTAGCAAATTTATCAAAAATTTTAAATATACCCTATGTAACAGGAAGTGATAGTCATTATCCAGTACAACTTGGTACTGTAAAGACATGCTTTGAAACTGAATGTCATACAATAAAAGAATTAAAGGAATATATAAAAAATAAAAAATATAAAATAGAGATATCTAAAGCTTTAAAATTAAAAGTATACACTTCTAAAATAACAAAAAATTATTTAAAAAAACAGATAAAACTATCAAAACAAAGCTGTAAATAAAAATAATTAAGATTAATTAGGCTTTATACATTTTTTAAATCATTCATATACTATTTTAAGAATAATTGTTAAGGATAATCGTAATGAAGGATTTTTTTAATAAACTTTTAATATACAATAGGAAGAATTTTATTGATGGTGCAGGAGCAAATTATGAAACTATTGTTACTAACTATGTTAATCTAAATAACTTTTCAAGTAAAACTCAATATATTATATGGGTAGATTTAAAAAATTTCAAAGTAAATATATTTAATGGAAGTAAAGGAAAATGGAAAATAGTTCATAGTTATTTATGTACAATTGGTAAAAAAGAAACACCTACTCCTACCGGAACTTTTACAATTGGAGTGAAAGGCTTATATTTTGGAGTGAATAAGGGGTATAAGTGTTGGTATTATACACAATTTAAGGGAAACTATTTATTTCACTCTATAATATATAATTTAGATGGATCAATTAGAGATGGAAGATTAGGAAAGGCTTTATCTGATGGTTGTATTAGGCTAAATAAAATAAATGCAAAATGGATCTGGGATAATATTCCCGAAGCAACTAAAGTTGTAATAAGTTAAATATAATTTTATCCAACTTATTTCAAAAGCATGGATCTTAATAAATTGAGTTTTGTCCATGCTTTTATTTTGTTATTGATAAGAAAAAATTATAGATATAAAATAGATATAAATATATTACTTTTATACTATAGTTTAAAATAAATCTTAGCATAAAATTATTTTTGTTTTAAATTTATGTAATTAGAATTAATTGCATATAATTAAAATATAATTGTTTTTCTTAAAACTAATATTAAAAATGGAGAATAAATATGAATATAAATAAAATAATAAATAGAATTGAAAAATTAAGCCCTTATATAAATGGATGGGAAAAAGACAAGAGAGCTTCTGTAATAATACCTTTAGTAGAAATAGATGGAGAAGTACATATATTATTTGAATTAAGATCAAAAAAATTAAATGCTCAACCAGGAGACATATGTTTTCCAGGTGGCAGAATAGATAATAATGAAACACCAAAAGAAGCAGGTATTAGAGAATTTTATGAGGAACTAGGAATTAAAGACATTAAAATAATAAATGAATTAGATCTTACTATAAGGCATGATGGAATGATAATTCATACTTTTCTAGGAATAGTAAATAATATTAATAAATTGTCTATAAATGAAAGTGAAGTAGATCATGTATTTTATATACCTCTTCAATATTTACTTTCATATAATCCATTAAAATCAATGGGTAAATTAACTGTGACTAGATCTGATGATTTCCCATACGATTTAATTTTTAATGGAAAAGATTATAGATTTAAAGAAGGTAAATATATTTCACTTTTTTATAAATATAAAGACTATGTTATATGGGGAATTACAGCAAATATTTTAAAAAATTTTTTAGATAAACTGTCTTAATGACCCAAACCTAGAAAAATTCTATTAAACAACTCAAAGTTTAATAAAGTTTGCTTAAAATGAAGGATTAAGGAAGACTACTTAGTCCTTTTATTTTATAGAATTATAGAATAAAACAGTAAAATAAGATAAATATATAATGAAAATGATTAGATATAAATTTATTTAGCATTGAATTAGAATTAAATTATATACAAGTAAATATAATTAATATTTTATGTACATACTATTTTTATAAGTACTTTTATAGTAAGGAGAGATTAGTATGGAAAGAGAACATTATATTATTCAAGGTTTATCAAATTCTAACATGAAAACGCAAGTTAAGAATGCATTAATAAAAATAGAAGGTGTAAATCAAGTGTGTATTGATGCCGCAAGAGAAAGTGTTGAAATAATATACAATAGTCCTGCAACACCATCAAAAATTAGAAATTGTATTTATCATACAGGACATAATATAGAATAATAAAAATTTAATTTAAATTTTTAAAAAAAGTATTGTAATCAATTACAAGCTGCTGTATAATGAACTCAAGATAAAGGTTAAACAATTTATCTTAAGTGAACTGACACTTAAATCCGGCAGAGGAGCATATCAGAAATAGGTATGCAGTTGTGATGGGCAACGTAAAAATCCCTGAAGCAATGTACGACGTACGGCGTACCCAGTTGGCGGACAACTTAAAAATCAGTTACTGGGAAAGAGCAAACATTGGTAAAATGTTTGCTCTTTTTGCAGTTTAGAAAATTAGTATTTATCAACTTATAAGATTTTTTAGATATATCTTAATCATTTGGGTTAATTAACACATCTGAAGAGTTCTTGCCTTAAAACAACTTTTATTTATATATCTAGTTAAAATAAGTTTTACTAAGATTAAATTTAATTTTAAAAAGTGGATATGCTATTTATTGGATGAAATATTATTATTGAGTTACAATATTGTATGTAAGCTAAAATTTATAAAAATAGATAATATATTATAAATCAATAGTGTGGAGGTAAGATTAAATGTTTGAAGAAAATACATACCAAGAAATATTAAATAGATCACATGAAAGGTGTATTAAATATGGCGTGGGAAACAATATTCATAATCCTTCAAGAATACTTAAAAATAAAGAACTTAATATATTGATAAGAAAAAACTGTGAGTTAATAAATATAGCTAGACCATTTATGGAAATACTTTATGACTTTTTAAGAGGATCAGGATTTTCATTATATCTTACAGATAAAAATGGAGTTGTTCTTACTATTATAGGTGATGAAGATATAATAATAGATCAGATTAAAGTTGGAATTGTAGAAGGAACAGATATGAGTGAAAGAAGTGCCGGAACTAATGGTATAGGAACTGCCCTTTATGAAAATTCCTCAATTCAGATTCTGGGCGAAGAACATTTTATAAAAGCTTTTCACATTTGGACATGCTCTTCTGCCGTTATTCATAATGAAAAAAAAGATATAATTGGCTGTTTAAATTTAACTGGTCGACGTCAATTAGCCCACCCTCATACTTTAGGACTTGTAGTGGCAGCTGTAAAATCAATTGAAAATCAATTGAAGGTTGAAAAGACTCAAAAAGAGTTATTTAAAGCACATCAATATTTAAATAAAGTTATGAATTCGTTAAATTTAGGGATTTTTGCTGTAGACATAGAAGGTATAGTGAAAGCTATAAACAACAGTGCATGTGATATGTTAAATATAAAAGAAAAAGATGTTATAAATAAGAATGTAGATTCTATTTTAGATAATTGGGAAGAAATATTTGATCATCTTAAAAGTGGAAGAGCATATGAAAATATAGAAATTACATATTCGAATAAAAAGAAAAGGTTTAATTTGAATGTATATCCAATAAAAGATAAAGAAAGAAATATAAGTGGTATTGTATGTATATTTAAAGATATGAAAAATGTATATAATTTAGTTAATAAGTATACAGGTAGAACAGCCCAATACACGTTTAATGATATAATTGGCAAAAGTGAGCAAATCCTAAAGTTAAAAGAACAAGCGAAAAATATAGCTAATAGTCCTTCTACAGTACTCATTCAAGGAGAAAGCGGAACAGGAAAAGAACTTATAGCTCAATCTATTCACAATAATAGTAATAGAAGAGACTGTAGTTTTGTTGCAATAAATTGTGGAGCAATACCTAAAAGCTTAATAGAGAGTGAGTTATTTGGATATGAAGAAGGAGCTTTTACTGGAGCTAAAAGAGGAGGATGCGCAGGGAAATTTGAACTTGCAAATGGAGGAACACTATTTTTAGATGAAATAGGAGAAATGCCATTAGATATGCAGATAAATCTTTTACGGGTCTTGCAAGAAGGATGTATTACTAGAATAGGTGGAAATAAATGTATTAATGTAAATGTGAGAATTATTGCTGCAACTAACAAAAACTTAAAAAATGAAGTAGAAAAAGGAACTTTTAGAGAAGATTTATATTATAGATTACGTGTAATTCCAATATATGTTCCCTCATTAAGAGAACGAGTTGGTGATATAAAAATTCTTATAGAACATTTTTTGGAAATAAAATCTATTAAATTAGAAAAATGTATTCCAACAATTGACAAAAATCTATATAATAATCTATTAAATTATGATTGGCCAGGAAATATTAGAGAATTAGAAAATTGTATTGAGAATATTATAAATATGGATGGAAATACTTCTTTTAGTTTTGAAAATAAAAAACCAGTTAAAGAAGAGTCTAATTGTAGCAATATAGATTTACAATATGATATGTTCTCATTAGAAGAATTAGAAGAAAGAGCAATAAGAGTTTGCTTAAATAATTGTAAGGGGAATATTACTAAATCCTGCAAAATTTTAGGTATAAATAGAAGCACATTATATGCAAAAATCAAAAAATATAATATTAAGTTTAGATAAAATTAATGTATATATTAAAATTACTGAAAAGCAAATTATAATATATATTTTTATATTGTATAAAAAAACAACAGTGTTGCAAAATACAACAGTATTTATTTAAAAAATGTTGTATTTTACAACACTTTTTTTACTTTGAATTTTATAGAATACAGCATAAACTTTAAGTTTAAAAGATATTTATTAGAATAATGGCATGATACATAAGTTTTTACAGAAAACTTATGATTAAGGAAATTTTAAAATTAAAATTGGCATGATCATTGCTGATAATATATTATGATAAAACCTAAAATGAATTATAAATATATTTTTGCAGTTATAAATGGTATTTTTAAACCGCATTTTAGTGAAAATTAAACTAGGAGGGATTTAGTTATGAAAGGTTTTGCAATGTTGGGCATTAATAAAGTTGGATGGATTGAAAAGGAAAGGCCAGTTGCAGGTCCATATGATGCAATTGTACGTCCATTAGCTGTGTCACCATGTACATCAGATATTCATACTGTTTTTGAAGGTGCACTCGGAAATAGACATAATATGATTTTAGGTCATGAAGCTGTGGGCGAAATTGTTGAAATTGGAAGTGAAGTTAAGGAATTCAAAGTTGGAGATAGGGTTATAGTACCTTGTACAACTCCAGACTGGAGATCTTTAGAAGTTCAGGCTGGTTTTCAACAACATTCAAATGGTATGCTTGCTGGATGGAAATTTTCAAACTTTAAAGATGGAGTTTTTGCAGAATATTTTCATGTGAATGATGCAGATATGAATTTAGCACTTTTACCATCAGAAATATCTTTAGAAAGTGCTGTTATGATAACAGATATGATGACTACTGGTTTTCATGGTGCAGAATTAGCTGATATAAAAATGGGCTCTAGTGTTGTAGTAATAGGAATTGGAGCAGTTGGATTAATGAGTATAGCAGGTTCTAAATTACGTGGAGCAGGTAGAATTATTGGTGTAGGAAGTAGACCAATTTGCGTTGAAACTGCTAAATTTTATGGAGCAACAGATATTGTAAACTATAAAAATGGTGATATAGTTAAACAAATCATGAATTTAACTAATGGAAAAGGTGTTGATCGTGTCATTATGGCAGGCGGTGGCCCTGAAACATTAGGACAAGCTATATCTATGCTTAAACCTGGTGGAGTAGTTTCAAATGTTAACTATCATGGAAGTGGAGATACTTTACCAATACCACGTGTTGATTGTGGATGTGGAATGGCTCATAAGACTATAAGAGGAGGTCTTTGCCCAGGCGGACGTCTTAGAGCAGAAATGTTAAGAGATCTAGTAATATATAATCGTGTTGATTTAAGTAAATTAGTTACACATGTATATAATGGTTTTGAACATATAGAAGATGCTCTTTTATTAATGAAGGACAAGCCAAAAGACTTTATTAAAGCAGTAGTTATATTATAAATAGATTACTATTAAAATATTACTGGAGATTTTAATTTTCGGTAATATTTTTTTATTTAGAAAATTAGTATTATTACTTAAATTAAGTGTGTTATTTATACTAGTAATTAATATATTAAAATTATGATAATATTTTTTAATGACTTTTTATGGAGGATAAACATGTCTGATTTAAATAATAGTGAATTATTACTATTATCTAATTTAATATATCTTAAATTAAATGTATTTAATGAAAATACTGTTGGTAAACTTGTTAAATCTATGTTATATAAGAATAACTTAAATAAAGCAATTTTAACTAGACGTGAATGCAAAGAAGTTGTAAAGAAGAGTGAATGGTTAGTAGTTTTAAAGCAAATACAAGAAAATGATAAACTAAATAACTTAAAGATCGAAAATATAGAAGTTGATAATACTGGAGTGAAAGCTGCTTGCTTTGTTGATAAGCATGATAATCATGTTTTTGTTGTATTTAGGGGCACTAAGACTATAGAAGAGTGGAGTGATAATGGTGAAGGAGCTTATATGTCTGATACACCCGAACAAATAAGAGCATTAAATTATATAAATAATCTTAAATATAAAAACATTACAGTAACAGGTCATTCAAAAGGTGGTAATAAAGCTAAATATGTTGCACTTTTATCGGATAAAGTAAATAGATGCATATCTTTTGATGGACAAGGTTTTTCAAATGAATTTATCAACAGATATTATAATGAAATAAATGCCAATAAAGATAAAGTGTTATCTATTAGCGCTAAGTATGATTATGTAAATTGTCTTCTTAATTCTGTAAATGAAGAGAAAATATATATAAATACATCCTTTCAAAAAAATCCATTATATTATCATAAAGCTAATATAATGTTGGATGGTAATGGTCATCTTAGAAAAAAGACTAATGAATGCTCATTTGTAAAAATAATATATAACTTTTCCACATCACTAATATCTGAATTGCCAGAACCACATAAAAGTTTTGCTATAAATAGTTTAACTGACATTATTGAACTTATTTTATGTGATAAAGATTTAGACAGTAGTATATTACAAATTGCAAAAGGAATGTTGGTATTATTAGGATATACTAAACACTATAATTTAAAAGCAGAGATAAATTTAGCATACAATTTACTTCAGAGCTTAAGTATACCTCTTGTATTTTGGAATGATTTTATCAGAAGTGAAGAAAGTAAGTCTACATTAATATTAAATGATACATTATCAAAATTTAAAGCTTCTCAAGAAAATATAATCTTTAAACTTAAAAGTTTAGGAACAGAGGGTGAACAAATAGCAGTTGTTATTGATAATGCTACTGATAATTTAATATATGATTTTAAAAATTCTCATTAATGAGAAAAAACCATATTGTTCAATTATTAATATGGTTTTTGTTATTAAAGAAGACATTATTCATTATATGTTATATAATGATATAGATATTACAAAATATTATTAGATAAACTTAATATTAGGGGAGCTTACGCAAGTAGGCTGAGAGGAAGTTAAATGCAACTTCGACCCTTAACCTGATTTGGATAATGCCAACGTAGGGAATACACATTAAATGTTTTTAATGGGATATATCTTTATTGGTATATCCCATATTTTATTTTTAGGAGGAATTTGTTATGAACAAGAAAAAAACTTTATTAAACAATGGCTTATTATGGTTTGGAGCCTCTGTATCCATTGCAGAAATACTAACAGGTGGTTTAATAGCCCCACTTGGCCTAAAAAAAGGTATTTTAGCAATACTTTTAGGACATCTTATAGGATGTACACTTTTATATTTTGCAGGACTTATAGGAACTAATAGTGGTTTATCTTCAATGGAATCATCTAGAATATCTTTTGGGAAACATGGTTCTTATATTTTTTCTTCATTAAATATTTTACAGTTAGTTGGATGGACAGCTATAATGATTATTGGTGCAGCAAATGTATTAAATGCAGTATCTAATAGTTTATTTGGATTTGAAAATAAAGCATTATGGTGTATTTTAATAGGAATATTAATTATTATATGGATATTAATAGGCTTTGAAAATCTTGGCAATCTAAATGTTATTGCTGTTGGTGGACTTTTTATTTTAACACTTATTCTTGGAATAGTTATTTTTAAAGGAACAAGTATTGAATTATATGATAATAGTTTAAGTTTTGGAATGGCAGTTGAATTATCAGTTGCAATGCCACTTTCATGGTTACCACTTATAGCTGATTACACTAGAAATACAAAAGATAGTAAATTAATAACACCTATAAGTGTTTTAAGCTATTTTTTTGGTAGTGTGTGGATGTATATAATAGGTCTAGGTGGAAGCTTATATGCAGGAACTTCAGATATTGCACAAATTCTTATGCAAGCGGGACTTGGAATTATAGCTATGATAATCGTTCTAATGTCAACTGTGACAACAACCTTTTTAGATGTTTATTCAGCAGGTGTTAGTTGTACAAACATAAGTGAAAAAATCAGCACAAAGCATATATCTGTTATTGTTTGTATAATTGGAATATTAATTGCTATGTTTACTCCAATAGAGCAGTTTGAAAACTTTTTATATTTAATAGGTTCTGTATTTGCACCAATGATAGCAATAGTTATAACAGATTACTTTATACTAAAAAACAGAGAATTAAATTCAAAACTTAATGTGTTAAATTTAATTATATGGATAATTGGTTTTATTATTTATAGAATGTTTATGCAAATAAATATAGTAGTAGGAAATACCTTACCAGTTATGATAATAATAAGTTTTATATGTATAGTTGTAAATATATTAAAAGAAAAGTTACATAGATTTAACGTTAAATAATTATATAATACGAAAACAAATAGGGTAGGGTAAAAAATACTTTACCTTATTTGTTTTTTATGTAAAATTATAATAAATAATATACAAAGTTTTATACTTATATTAGAAATATGATAATATAAGTATAAAAATAAAACTTTATAGAAAAATGAGGAAACAACATGTCTATTTTAAATAAGTTATTAGAACCTAAGTTATTAAGCTGCCTAGAGAATGATATAAATATTGAAGATGAACTAATTAATAAGAAAGATCTTTCAAATAATCTGATTCAGGATTGTAAATTAGATTATACAAATGAAGAAAGAGTAGAAATAAACGGATGTAGGTTTGTAAATGTTATATTTAATGAATGTTCTTTTAGAAATATAAGTTTGCTAGACGTTATATTTGAAAATTGTGATCTATCTAATATAGATTTTTCTGATGGAAGCATACACAGAGTGGAATTTAAAAATTGCAAATTAACAGGAAGTAATTTTGGTGGATCTAATATGCAAAATGTACTTTTTAAAGAATGTTTATGTAAGTATTCGAATTTTTCATATTCAAAGATGAAATTAATAAATTTTGATGAATGTAATATGGAAAGTGGAATTTTCTTAGAATGTAATTTTAACAAAGTAGCTTTTAATAGTTCTAATTTAATATTCGGTGAATTTACCAATACCCTTCTAAAAGGAATAGATTTTACTAATAGTGATATATCATCAATTATATTGACGGGAAAAGAGCTAAAGAATGTTATAGTATCACCTCTTCAAGCTTTAGAATTATCTACAATACTTGGAATTATCATTAAGTAGAACTAAAAAATATATGTATATTAGAAAGTATTTCTATTATATTCAATATTTGTAAGGAGAATTATAATGAGAGAATTTAAAATTGGAATATACAGACACTTTAAAGGAAAAGAATATGAAGTTATTGATATGGCAATTCATAGTGAGACAAGGGAAAAGTTCGTAGTATATAAAGCGCTATATGGAGATTTTAAAACTTTTATTAGGCCTTATGATATGTTTATGAGCAAAGTTGATAAAGAAAAATATCCAGATATAAAACAAAAATATAGATTTGAATATATACATGACTAAAACAGTGGTTAATTATAGCTATATATTAAATTCATGATATATTGTATAATTGAAGTTAGACAAATTTTGAATTAAATTAACAATATTAATACTATAATAAGATATTTATAAATATTATTTAATTAAGGAGCTGATTTTTTAATGAGCAAAGTTATTGTTATTGGAGCAGGCCCAGCAGGAATGATGGCTGCAATAACAGCTGCAAAAGAACATAAAGTAACGTTATTAGATGGTAATGAAAGACTAGGAAAAAAGCTGTTTATTACTGGTAAGGGTAGATGTAATGTTACAAATGCTAAGGATATTTCTGAATTTTTTGATTACATACCTGGTAACCCGCATTTTTTATATAGTGCATTATATACATTTACTAATGAAGATACTATGAATTTCTTTTCTAATGAAGGAATTAAATTAAAAGTAGAACGTGGAGATAGAGTATTTCCTGAATCTGATAAATCTTCTGATATAATTAGGGGTTTATCAAATGCATTAAGTAGAACAGATGTTAAAATAAAATTAAATTCAAAGGTTACTGATATAAAATATAAGGATAACAACATAACTGGTATTGAAATAAATAATGACGAGATTTTAAAAGCAGATCATTATATTATAGCAACTGGTGGAGCTTCTTATCCTCTTACTGGTTCAAGAGGTGAAGGACAAGAATTTTCTAAAAAATTAGGACATAAAGTAATTCCATTAAAGCCAGCACTTGTACCTATGGTTGTAAAAGATGCAAAAACTAAAGAGCTTATGGGATTATCATTAAAAAATGTAGAAGTTACAATAAAAGAAAATGATAAGAAAGTTGTATATAAAAATTTTGGTGAAATGTTATTTACACATTTTGGTGTATCAGGTCCACTTATTTTAAGTGGAAGTAGATTTATAGAGAATAACAAAAACTATAAATTACATATAGATCTTAAACCATCATTAAACTTAGGTGAATTAGATAAAAGAATACAAAGAGATTTTAATAAATACTTAAATAAAGATTTTAAAAATTCATTAAATGAATTATTACCACAAAAACTAATTCCAATGATAATAGAAATGTCTAATATACCTGAAGAAAAGAAAGTTAATGAAATCACCAAAGAAGAAAGAAGAAATTTAGTTAACCTTCTTAAAGATTTTTCATTCGATCTAAATGGGCTAAGACCACTTGCTGAAGGAATTGTAACAAAAGGCGGAATAGATGTTAAAGAAATTGATCCATCTACTATGAGATCTAAGATTATAGATAATCTTTCTTTTTGTGGTGAAGTTATGGATGTAGATGCTTTTACTGGTGGTTATAATGTACAAATTGCATTTGCAACTGGAGTAATTGCTGGAAGTCATATTGAATAAGAACTAAATATCTTCTTGTTTGAAGTAATAAAAAATTATATAATCTTATTAAAGGTTTTTAAACTAATTTAAGATTTTTAGAAAAGAGGAGTAAGTTTTGAAAATAGCAGTAGCAATAGATGGTCCAGCAGGTGCTGGAAAAAGTACAATAGCAAAATTAGTAGGTAAAGAGTTTAATCTTATGTATATAAATACTGGTGCTATGTATAGAGCTGTAGCATTAAAATGTAAAGAAAATAATATATCTGAAAATAATATAGAAAAGATATGTTCATTAATAGATACTATGGAAATGCATTTTGAAGATGATGATTTAATTTTGAATAATGAAAATATTCAAGATAAAATAACTCTACCAGAAATAAGTAGTATAGTATCATCTTATGCATCTATATCTGAAGTAAGAAGTAAATTGGTTAAACTTCAAAGATACATGTCAAGTAAATTTGATGTTATAATGGACGGAAGGGATATTGGCACAGTTGTACTTAAAGATGCTAATTTTAAATTTTTCTTAACTGCTACACCTGAAGAAAGAGCAAATAGAAGATTTAAAGAACTTAAGAATAGAAATATTGAATGTTCATATGATAATATCTTAAAGGATATTATAGATAGAGATTACAAAGATACTCATAGAGAAATAGACCCATTAAGAAAAGCTGATGATGCTATTGAAATAGACACTACTGGTTTAAATATATCTGAGGTCACAGAAAAAATTAATTCTTATATCAGAAAGTCAATTTAAAATATTTAAAGCTTTAGGAGAATACACTAATGAGAGAAGTAATTTTAGCACAAAATGCTGGTTTTTGTTTTGGAGTAAAAAGAGCAGTTGATGAAGCTATAAAAATACAAAAACAAGAGGGCAGAAGAATATATACTTTAGGTCCATTGATACATAATAATGATGTTGTAAAATTTTTAGAAAAGAATAATATCTATTCTATAAACTTAGAAAATATAGATACTTTAAATAAAGATGATGTTATTGTTATAAGATCTCATGGAGTATCAGAAGAAATACTAAAACTTTTGCAAGAAAATAAGTTAAACGTTAAGGATGCTACTTGTCCGTTTGTAACTAAGATACAAAAAAAGGTAAATAAATATTATAAATTAGGATATAATATAGTAATACTTGGTGACGCTAACCATCCAGAAGTAATAGGAATTAATGGTTGGTGCAATAATAAAGCTATAATTTCTAAAAATGGTAAAATTGAAGGGGATGTACCTGCTAAGGTATGTGTAGTATCACAAACAACAGAAAAAGCAGCTAATTGGGAAACTTTAATCAAAAATATTTCTGCACAGGCTAAAGAAGTTTTAGCTTTTAACACCATATGTGCAGCTACAGATGTGAGACAAAGAAGTACTAATAAATTATCAAAAGAAGTAGAAACTATGGTCGTAATCGGTGGGAAAAATAGCTCTAATACAACTAAGCTATATCAAATTGCTAAACAAAATTGTGATAATACTATACACATAGAAAATGTTAATGAGTTACCTAAAGATTTTATAAATAATAATATAAATAAAGTAGGAATTACAGCTGGTGCGTCTACACCAGATTGGATTATTAAGGAGGTAATTGGAATTATGAGTAATACAGAAAATATTAAAAACGATGATCAATTATCATTAATGAATCAACTTGATAGAAAGTTTGTGATTGGTGATGAGGTAGAAGGAGAAATACTTTTAAAAACAAGAGACACTATTATAGTTTCACTTGTAGGATATAAAATAGATGGGGTTATTCCTTTCAATGAATTAACTTCAAATGAAGATATTGAGAGTATGGTAGAAAGTCTTAATATAGGTGATAGTATAAAATCTAAAGTTATAAAATTACAAAATTCTGATGGATATGTTGTTTTATCAAGACTTGAATATGAAAAAGAAGAGGCCTATAAAGAACTTGATATATTATTTAATGAAAGCAAAACTTTTGAAGTTAAAATTAAAGAGGCTTCAGAAAATGGACTAGTTGCTTATTATAAAGGAATAAGAATATTTATTCCAGCTTCTCAAATAGATGTTAGATTTACTAAAGATAAATCTAAATATATTAATCAAGTATTAGAAGTTAAATTAATTGATTATTCTGCTGAAGAACATAAAAAAGTTATTGCATCTAGAAGAGTTTTATTAGAAGTTCTTAAGGAAACAGAAGAAGAGAAAATTTGGGAAAGTTTAAATGTTGGGGATGTAATTAAAGCTGAAGTTAAGAGATTTACTAATTTTGGTGCATTTTTAGATGTTAATGGAATAGATGGGTTATTACATTTATCTCAAATTTCATGGAATCATGTTAAAAATATAGAAGATATATTGAAAAAAGGTGAAATGCTTGAAGTTAAGATTATAGCTATAGATAAAGAAAATAAGAAATTATCTTTAAGTAGAAAAGAGTTACTTCCAAAACCATGGGAAAATGTAAAAGAAAAGTATCCAGAAGGTTCAATAGTTTTAGGTAAAGTTGTAAGAATAAATGATTTTGGTGCTTTTGTAGAATTAGAACCTGGAGTTGATGGATTAGTTCATATTTCGAAAATTTCATTTAATAGAATATCACATCCATCAGAAGTACTTAGTGTTGGCGAAGAAGTCAAGGCAAAGATATTAGAAGTTGATGAAGAAAATAAAAGAGTAAGCTTAAGCATAAAAGATATTTAACAAAATATGTATAAATAAAAAGAACCTCAATATAATTTATATAGGGGTTCTTTTTACTTTGAAAAAATTAACTTAAAAAAATTAACTTCTGTTAACTAACGGTACTTAATTGACTAAGTATTTTTTTAATACTATACTTTATTTATTAGAAGTGAGGAGTTTTATGTTTATAATAGAAAAGTTATCATTAAAAAATCTAAAATACTTTAAAATACTACAAGAAGAAGCTAATGATAAGTATATTAATAATAAAGATTTTTTTGAATTATATAATGAGCAATCATTTATTGCTAAGTATATGAAAAGAAGAGAAATTAGGTTATTTAAATATGACAACAAATATATAGGTTATTTATGGATTCAATATCCAATAACAGAAGTTATAAAAATTTTATCTTTATATGCAAGTGAAGCTTATATTAATCTTATTTCAAAAGAATTAATTAATATGTTTAAAAATAAAACTTTAAATTTTGACGTAGCAGATAGCAACATAACTTATGATATAATGACTAAATTAAAATTCAGTCCAATAAGAGCTACATCTTTAATGAAAATAAGGACATCCAATTGTAAATTTGATTTTAAGAAAAATATAAACTTTAAAATTTTCACTAAAAGAGAAGATGAAGGTTTAAGATGTTTTATTCAGAATTCTGTGTTTAAAGATAATGATAGAATTCCCTTAGTTCCTTACGATATAAAGCTAGAAGAAGAGGAGGATTATTATATAAATGATTTATGCGTTTTTATAATGATTGGAAATGTAACGATAGGCTATGGACAAGTTATTTCAAAAAAAGACCTTTATACAATAGTTAATGTTGGTATACTAGATGAATATAGAAATAAAGGGTATGGCGAAATGCTTATAAAATATTTAATATATTTATGCTACAAAAAACATATTTCACAGGTTACAATAAATGTTGATGTGAATAATTATAAAGCTTTTAATTTGTATAAAAAAATGGGGTTCGAAGAATACGGAAAAATAACAACATGGAGCAATAGGTTATAAATAAAAAATGCAAACAATTTTTAAATTTATGGGGGATGATTTTAGTGGATAACAAATTAATTTGGAAAAACCATGAGAAAATAGTTTATGGAAGAAAAAGTGATTTTAAAAGTCAATTAGATTTTCTTAATACAGTTAAATATGAACATAAGAAAATGACTAGATATGACTGCTACGTAGATAATATAACATTGAAAGTTTATATTATTACTGAAGAAGGACTAGAAAAAAATACTTTTATTCCAATTTCAAATACAGATATAAATATAGAAACAATGTATTGTGGAAATTTTTATACTATGGAAGGATTAAGTGGTAATTAATTAAGTATTTGATTAAAGAATCATATATTAGATCATGGTCTTTTAATTAATATAATTATTTGTTATAATACAGAGGTATAATTTTTTAAACTTGGAGGAATACTAATGAATTTTGATATAGACGCTTTAAAAGAAAATAAAATAGATAAAAAAGAATTCTTCTTTATTGAAACTTGGGGGTGCCAAATGAATGAAGAAGATTCTGAGAAACTTTCAGGAATGCTTAAATCTCAAGGATATGAAGAAACAGAAAATAGAGATGAAGCTTCAATTGTAATTTTCAATACTTGTTGTGTAAGAGAAAATGCAGAAAATAAAGTTTTTGGAAATCTTGGCAGACTAAAAAATCAAAAAGAGAAAAATCCTAATTTAATAATAGCTTTATGTGGTTGTATGATGCAACAAAAGGGGATGGCAGATGAAATTTTAAGTAGATTCCCTTATGTTGATATCATATTTGGAACTCATAATGCATACAAGTTCCCAGAATATTTGCATAGAGTTCAAGTTGAAGGAGTTCAAGTTAAAGAGATTTTTGATAAAGAAACTGAAATTGTAGAAGGTGTTCCAATAGACAGAAAAAGTGACGTAAAAGCTTTTGTTACTATAATGTATGGATGTAATAATTTTTGTACATATTGTGTAGTTCCTTATGTTAGGGGAAGAGAAAGAAGTAGAAAGCCAGAAGATATAGAAAAGGAAATAAAAGAATTAGTGTCTAATGGATATAAAGAAATTACTCTACTTGGACAAAATGTAAACTCTTATGGTAAAGGTCTTGAAGAAGAAATTACTTTTGCACAGCTTTTAAGAAGAATTAATGAAATAGATGGACTTGAGAGATTAAGATTTATGACATCTCACCCTAAAGATTTAACTTTAGATGTAGTTTATGCCATAAGAGATTGTGATAAACTTTGTGAGCAAATACATTTACCTGTACAAAGTGGTAGTAATGAAATATTACAAAAAATGAATAGACATTATAATAAAGAACAGTATTTAGAATTAGCTAAAAAAATAAGAAAAGAAATTCCAGATGTAACATTCTCAACAGATATAATAGTTGGATTTCCTGGAGAAACTGAAGAAGATTTTCAAGAAACACTTAATTTAGTAAAAGAAGTTAAATATGATGCTGCATTTACATTCATATACTCAAGAAGAAATCATACACCAGCGGATAAGATGGAAAATCAAATTCCTGATGATATTAAACATGATAGATTCAATAGACTTGTGGCAACTGTTAATGAAGG
>NZ_JAVJAN010000023.1:0-67137 GCF_031344075.1 Clostridium aquiflavi | reverse complement strand
CCTCCTTCAAGATGAGATTTCCCATAGCGTAAGCTAGTAAGACCCCTTGAAGACTACAAGGTTGATAGGTCAGAGGTGTAAGTATGGCAACATATTTAGCTGACTGATACTAATAGGTCGAGGGCTTGACCAATACATATTTATTATATACATTTTATGTGCAATTTTGAAAGAACAATCTTTCAATTATATTCCGCGATAGCTCAATGGTGGAGCACTCGGCTGTTAACCGATAGGCTGGAGGTTCGAGTCCTCTTCGCGGAGCCAATTTGATATTGTTAAAGTCGATTTGATCGGCTTTTTTTTATTGTCTTAAATTATCTATATATGTAATAATTTTGTAACAAAAACAGAAATGCTGTATTATATAATTATACGTGTAGTAATTTGATTAACTTAAAAAATGGACAAACTATATTGAAATAAAAAGATTATGGGGGATAACAGTAAATGAGTAATAATATTAATCATAGAAGAAGAAGTGCTGGAAGAAATAAAAAAAAGAAAATAATTTTATTTTCTTCAATAGTTTTAGTTGTGGTAGTAGCTGGAATGTTATCAGCTAAATATATGCATAGTAAAAGTATTAATGCTGATGCAAGTGAACTTAGTAATAATAATGAAGTTGTAACTGAAAATAAATCAGAGGGTACTCCTGTAGAAGAGAATAAATTAGACAACTCAGGATATTTAACTGCAGAAGAAGATCCTAATGCTGATTCAGCAGCTTTTGTAGAAAAATACTTATATGAGCAAAGCATTGGTAAGATGCCTGAAGGTGCTAATGGTCATAAGGTTGCATACTTAACTTTTGATGATGGTCCATCAGAAAGTGTAACTCCAGAAGTATTAAAAGTATTAAAAGATAAAGATGCTAAAGCTACATTTTTTACATTAGGAAAATCTATAAATGAAAGCGATAGAACTAAAGAGTTGTTAAAAGAGATAGTTAAAGATGGACATGCAGTAGCTAGTCACACATATTCACATGATTATCATTACTTATATCCTAATAGAATTGTAAGTATTGAAAACTTTATGAGTGATATAGAAAAAAATAATGAAACATTTAGACAAGTTTTAGGAAAAGATTTTGTAACTAAAACTATTAGATTTCCAGGTGGTCTTATGTCTTGGAAAGGCCAAGATACAATAAAAGAAAAGCTTAAAGAAGGTGGATATAGTTATATTGAATGGAATGCATTATCTAAGGATGCAGAAGGAAAAACAAAAGTTGCTTCTGAATTATTAGAAGAAGTAAAGAAAAGTGTTGCTGGAAGAGAAAAAGCAGTTATATTGATGCATGACGCAGCAGGAAAACAAGAAACTGCCAAAGCATTACCACAAGTAATAGATTATCTAAGAGAACAAGGATATGAACTTAAAAGTATAAAATAAATTTAATGTTATTTTCATAAATATATATAAAGAGGCTTTTGAAGTCTCTTTTTTATTATAAGAAAAAGATAAATAGGGATAATGTAGATAGGAGGTACTTATTTATGATTAAAATTCTATTAGTTGAAGATGAAGAAAGTATAAGAGGATTTATAAAAATAAATTTAAAAAGAAATAATTTTGAAGTGATAGAAGCAGGAACGGGTGAAGATGGGCTTAAGGCAGCAGAAGAATTTAATATTAATTTAGCAATTTTAGATGTTATGCTTCCAGGTATAGATGGCTTTAAAGTATGCGATGAATTGAGAAAAAGGTATCCTAAAATAGGAATTATAATGCTTACAGCGCGTACTCAAGATATGGATAAAATAATGGGATTAGAATATGGTGCTGATGATTATATAATAAAACCATTTAATCCATTAGAACTAATTCTTAGAATTAAAGCAATATTAAGACGAATTGGCGACGAAAATAATGATAAAGAAAATATTGATAAGCTAATTAGGGAACCATTCATAATAGATTTATATTCGCAAAAATTATTTAAAAATAACATAGAAATAGATGTCACCCCAAAAGAATATCTACTCATGAAATTATTTTTAAAAAATCCGAATAAAGCATTTTCAAGAGATGAGCTTTTAAATTTAATATGGGGATATGATTATTTTGGTGATCCTAAGTTAATAGACGTTAATATTAGACGCCTAAGAGCTAAGATAGAAGATAATCCGTCAGAACCAGAATTTATAGAGACAATATGGGGTAAGGGATATAGATGGAAAGGATAATAAAATGAAAAGTATTAAAAATACACTAATTAGAAGTTTTATATTTTTGATATTATTTACTGTTATATGTATGAATGTACTTTTAGGTACATTTGTAAAAAAATATTATTATGATAATGCTGAAACTTTACTAAGAAATCAAATAGAAATAGCAACTAATTTTTATAATAAATACTTATATAAATCAAGTTTGATTGAAAATATATATGATAATGTTGATTCATTTTGGAATAAAAGTAATGCTGAGGTTCAAATATTAGATGAAAACGGAAACTTACTAATGGATTCAATAGGAGTTTATGATAATAATTTGCATGAAAAACCTGATGTTAAAAAAGCAATTAATGGTGAAAGTGGGAGCTATGTTGGTGATGTAAGCTATAGCAATTATAAGGTAATGTCTGTTTCAGAGCCACTATTAAATGATAATGAAGTGATAGGAATAATTAGATATGTTATATCTTTAGAAGAGGTTAATAATGAATTAAAATGTATATTTTTCTTTTTTATGTTAATATCTATATTTGTATTGCTTTTAGGAATAATTATTAGTTTAATTTTATCAAATAAAATTATAAATCCAATAAAAAGGCTAACTAATATTTCACAAAAAATGGCTAATGGAAATTTAAAAGTTAGAAATAATATAAGTGGAGAAGGCGAAGTTGCTCAACTTGCCAATACATTAGATTATATGGCAGAAGAAATTATAAAAAGAGAAAAGTTAAAAGATGATTTTATATCATCTGTATCCCATGAATTAAGAACGCCATTAACTTCTATAAAAGGCTGGGTAATAACCCTTCAAGATAATAATACTGATGAAGATACATTTAAATTAGGTTTTAATATATTAGAAAAAGAAACAGATAGATTATCTAATATGGTAGAAGAATTATTAGATTTTTCACGTCTTATAAATGGGAAAATGCAATTAAAGAGAGAAAAGGTAAATATAATGGAATTAATAGAATATATAGAAAATTATATGATACCTAGAGCTTTAAAAGAATGCATTAACTTTAATGTATTATCTAATTTAGATAACAAAATATATTATTTAGATATAGATAGAATGAAGCAAGTTCTAATAAATTTAATAGATAATTCATTTAAGTTTGTAGATAAAAGTGGGAATGTTAGTGTTATTTTTAATCAAGGAGAAAAAGATTTAAAAATAATAGTAGAAGATAATGGTTGTGGAATAAGTAAAAGTGATTTACCAAAAATAAAAGAGAAATTCTATAAGGGTGCTAATTCAAAATCTCAAAACGGAATAGGATTATCTATTTGTGAAGAAATAGTTAATCTTCACAATGGATATTTAGATATAGTAAGTGAAGAAGGGAAGATGACTAGAGTTACTATATCAATTCCTAATACAAGGGAGACAGATTTATGAAAAAATTTATAAATATATTTTTAGTTGTTTTTATATCTTTTTTTATAATAGGGTGTAATGATGTGGCACAAAATAAAATTTATAAAATTAAAGCACCAGAAAATAAATCTTTAAGTATTAAAGGCGTTTGGCAAATAAATGACTATAAAATTTTAGATAATGATATATATTCTATTAGTAATAAAAAATTTTCTGTAGGAGAAAATATTGAAATATGTAATGAATATATAAAGCTAAAGAATGTTGAGTATAGAAATATTTCATACAAATTAAAATTAGTTAAAGATGATTATGTTATTTCATATGAAGAAAAATATAGTATAAGAGATCTTAACCTAGACAAAGAAAATTATGAAGTTATATCAATTTTTAATAATAATAATATAATGTTTGAATTTATAGAGAATACGGATAAAGATGGATTTATATTTTACAATGGAGCATTGTATAATGTTAGTTTTATTGATGAAATAAATGATGTTGTAGAAAATGATACAAAAAATGAAGAACATAAGGCAGAAAATAAATTAATTAATGATTATGATTATCCAGTTGGAGTTTATCTAGGCATAAAATCAAAAAATAAAGAAAATAACACAGAAGAGTATAAGACATTATATATTTCATTTAAAAATGGAGAATTACAACCTATAAGAGATAAATCAGGTCTAATAGTTCCTCGTATGAATGGGATTTGGAACATAAATAAAAAATTTATAAATAAAAATGATTATTATTATGAATATTTTGATGCTAAGCCAATTAATAATAAAGATTTTATTAATAATGATAATAAAAATTTAGAAAGTATAGATAAAAATAGATATATAAGTATAAATTTTGTTGGTAATGATTATGTGGCTACAGAGGTATATGAAGGTAATAATTTCAATGGTGATTATGCTAAATATGAGGTTTTACCAATAGATAACATAACGTCTAATATACCAATTGTTATAAGTGATATATTTACTATTGATGTTAATAAAGCTTTTAACCAAGCTTATGATAATATTGTTAATAATTTTTCTAATGAAGAGAAACAAAAATATAGTCCATATATGAATTACAGCAATTTTTCTCTTAAAAGAGTAAATGGAAAATGGACTGTTATTGGTAAAATATCACCTGCTTATGGATTAGAGGGAAGTGGATATGATTATAATTTAAATTTAAAACAAAATAAGAAGTTAGTAAATTATGATTCTCTTTTAATTCCATGGAAAACATTAAAGCGAGAACTTCCAGGAATTAAAGATGCATTTACATCTCCTAACAAAAGAATAGCATTAATTTTAACTGAACAAGGTTTGCTTATAGATGAAATTCAAAATTCAAAAATAAACAATGTTCCACTTGATATAATAGAAATGGATAAAAATGATCAAATTATAATGGCTGAATGGTGCATAGGAGATTATGTTGATACTTGGGCAAAACCATTTTTAAATTAGGATCTGTTTTAGTAATGTGTTGATATATGCATAAGCAAAGTGGACTGAGTAATTGAACTTAGGAATGCTAAAATGAGATAATATATAAATTATATATAAAAACTATTAAAGTAAAATTTAAAATTAAGATAGACTTACTATAATATGGCATAGTATTATAGTAAATAATATGAGAATATAAGAGTAGTATAGTTTAAATTATTATAGTAATTGTATTGTAATAAGAAGTTTTATTATATAAAAGATTGAAAATATGAGGGAGGATTTATATGTTAACAAAAAGCATTGTATCACAGGTATTAGCAAGATGCTTAGTAACTGGGGGGGATTTTGCAGAAATTTTTGAAGATGATTCTGTAAATAATTCCATATCATTAATAGATGGAAAAGTAGAGGATGCTATAGGTGGAAGAAACTATGGTATTGGAATTAGAATTTTTAAAGGATTAAAGAGCGTATATGCATATACAAATAATAATAGTTTAGATTCTTTATTAGAAACAGCTTATAGAGCAGCATTAGCTTTAGGGAATGCAAATGAAAAGGAAAAGAATATTATAATAAATGAGAAAAAGATACAAACAATACATCCAATAATGTTTTATCCTAAGGATGTAAATTATAATAAAAAAATAGATATTTTAAAGTTAGCTTATAATAGTGCTAAAAATTATAATAGTGAAATTTCACAGGTTATAACAAGCTATGGTGATAAGGAACAAAATATTTTAATCGCTAATAGTGACGGATTATATATAGAAGACAAAAGAATAAGAACACGACTTGGAATAAATGCTATAGCATCTAAAGGATCAGAGAATCAAACAGGATTTGAGGGGCCAGGAAGACATATGGGAATTGAAATGTTTGAAAATATAGATCCTGAATATCATGGAAAAGAAGCAGCAAGAATAGCTCATACAATGCTTCATGCAAAAAATTGTCCAGCAGGTAATATGGCTGTTGCAATAGATAATGGATTTGGTGGAGTAATATTCCATGAGGCATGTGGTCATGCATTAGAAGCGAGTTCTGTTGCTAAAGGTAATTCTGTTTTTGCTAATAAATTAGGACAGCAAATAGCATCAACTAAAGTAACAGCTATAGATGATGGTACAATACCTAATGCTTGGGGATCACTTAATATAGATGATGAAGGTAATAAAACTCAAAAAAATATTTTAATTGAAAATGGTATATTAAAAGGATATATGATTGATAAATTAAATGGTAGAAGAATGAATATGAAACCAACTGGTAGTTCTAGAAGACAGAGTTATAAATATCAACCAACTTCAAGAATGACTAACACGTATATAGCAAATGGGACAGATAACCCAGAGGAGATAATTAAATCAATTTCAGATGGTTTATATGCTAAGAAGTTAGGCGGAGGCTCAGTTAATCCTGTAACTGGAGAATTTAACTTTGCTGTACAAGAAGGATATTTAGTTAAGAATGGTGTTATTAAGGAACCAGTAAGGGGTGCAAGTCTTATTGGAAAAGGTAGCGAAGTTCTTATGGACATTGATATGGTGGGTAATAATTTAGAATTAGCTCAAGGAATGTGTGGTTCTTCTTCAGGAAGTATTCCAACTAATGTAGGTCAACCTATGATTAGAGTTAAGAAAATGACAGTTGGGGGTAGATAGTACATGGAATTTAATTTGTTTAAAGAGAAATTAATGAGTAAAGCTAAAAAATCAGGATTTGATGAATGTGAAATATATTATTCTGATGCAGAAAGTTTAAGTATAAATATTTATGATGGAGACGTTGAAAAATATAAATTAAACAATTCATTTGGATTATCATTTAGAGGAAAAATAAATGATAAAATGGGATATTCATATACAGAGATATTAGATGAAAATTCTATAGATACTCTTATAGAAAATGCTAAAAGTGCAGCTTTAGTTATAGAAAATGATGATACTCAATTTATATATGACGGTGATAGTCAGTATAATGAAATCAATTGTTATAAGGATGAATTGGATAATATAAAACCTGATAAGCTTATAAAATTAGCTTTAGAAATGGAAAGTGAATGTAAAAAGCAATGTGATAAAGTCGTTAATTTTGGTGGCTGCGGAATAGGATATGGAAAATCTAGTTATGGAATATTAAATTCAAAGGGTTTGGATTTATCAACTTCAAGAAATCACTTAACAGCTTACGTAGTTCCAATAATTGAAGATAATAATGAAAAATATGATGGCATGGGATATGTTATTGCAAAGGGAGAATCTGATATTAATCCAGAAAAATTAGCTAAAGATGGACTAGAAGAGGCTCTTTCAAGAATTGGTGGAAGAAGCATAGAATCAGGAAAATATAAAGTGGTTATAAATAATGAAGCTATGGTATCATTACTTGGAACTTTTTCAGGAATTTTTAATGCTGAACAAGCACAAAAAGGACTATCTTTATTAAAAGGTAAAGAAGGAGAAATTATAGCTTCAGATAAAGTAACGTTAATAGATGATCCTCATCTTGAAGATGGACTTGGAACAACGGCATTTGATGATGAAGGTGTTGCAACTTATAAAAAAGAAGTTATAACTAATGGGAAACTAAATACATTATTATATAATTTAAAGACAGCACATAAGGCTAATGTTAAATCTACAGGTAATGGATTTAAATCATCTTATGCATCAATAGTAGGGATTAGTCCAACAAATTTTTATATAAAACCAGGAAAGAAAAACTTTGAAGACATATGTAAAGAGGTTAATAACGGAGTAATAATAACTGAATTTGCGGGCCTTCATTCTGGTGCTAACTCCGTTACTGGAGATTTTTCTTTAGCATCTAAGGGATTTATGATTGAAAATGGAAAGAAGACATTCCCAATAGAACAAATTACAGTAGCAGGAAACTTCTTTACACTAATTAAAGATGTAGAGGAAATAGGAAGTGATTTAAAATTCCCTATGAGTAGCGTAGGTTCACCATGCGTTGTTATAAAGGAATTATCAATAGCAGGAAAATAAATAATATATTGTCTTATAAAGTAAATTCCAATGCCACTACGCAATTATACTAAAATATTAACATTTATTTAAAAAGATATTAATAATATAGTAGATTTATTGAATAGACATAAAAAATAGAAGGACTAATTTTGTAGTCCTTCTATTTTTTATTTAGCTATGTTTTGAATAGGTGTCAAAAAGATAGCCTAATTATATAGAGTATTATTTTTTAAAGTAATTTGCCCTTATCATTTTATCTGATAAATCTAATATTTTTTTGTATGTTTCTTTGTCTTCATCAGAAAGGGTGTTTTGATCTTTTATTGTACCATCTGTTAAGATTGAAAATGATTTATTTGTATTTAGCAGATTTCTTCCTAAAGCAGTGTCTTGATATTTTTCTTTATCGATGCCAAGCATATAAAGTAAAGTTGGCATAACATCAATTTGTCCACCATATAAATCAAAAGTTTTACCTGTTTTTATAGAAGTATCATAAATTACAAGAGGAACTACAGGATTACCAGTATCTAAATACCAATCTTCTTTATTAGATAACTTTTCAATTCCATTATTATAATATTTATGAACTCCTGTGTGATCGCCCATAATAGCTATTACACTATTTTCTAATAATCCTTCACTATCTAGTAATTTTAAGAAGTTACCTATTTGAGCATCTGTATAGTGTAAACTTTCAAAATATCCACCTAATTCACTAGCATCTAATTCAGGATCAAGTCCTAATTCTCTATAATCTTTTGGTATATCAAATGGGCCGTGACTTGTTAATGTTACTGTTAGACCATAAAATGGATTAGATTGTTCTTTTAACATTGGAACAACTTGCTTAAAGTAGCTTCCATCACTTATTCCCATTCCAATTGTTTCATCTGCATTGAATGAATAGTAATCATTAAACTTATCAAATCCTATTCCTTTAAGTCCAGCAGAATAATTCCAAAATGATCCTTTATCAGGATGTATAGCAATATTACTATATCCCTCTTCTTCTAATATATTAGGTAAAGAGTTGTAAGTAGCATTTGGATATCTAAAGAAAGTACTTCCTCTTCTTAATGGAAGCATAGATGTATTAACCATTAAGTCACTATCAGAGCTTGTACCTTCATTAACTTGTTCAAATACATTAGGGAAATAGAAACCATCAGATGTTAATTTGTTCAATACAGGGGTAATTTCTTTTCCATTAATACTTTTGTTTATAACAAAGCTTTCTAAAGATTCAACTTGAATGTAAATTAAATTTTTACCTTTAGATATACCAAAATAATCATTGTTAGGTAAGTTTTCATTTTTCATTTCAAATAATTTATTTAAATTATTTTCATCTTCAGCTGTGAATTTATATGGTTTTGAATCACGATAAACAGTATATAAGTCAAATACATGATATCCTATTGGTGAAAAATATCTAGCTGTATTTGTTGGATCGTAATTATCATATAAATAAGCGTCCTTAACATCTTTATTATTTAGAATATGTATATTAAAAGGAACATAAGCTATAAATAATATTGGCATAATAAAAGTTACAAGGAAAGTTTTAATTGCTCTTTTATTTATTTCAGATACATATTTTCTAGTAAAGTAAACATAAATTCCTAGTACAAATAAATCTATTATAAAGATAAAGTCTAAATGACTAAACATAGAATATATTGCACCAGATAAATTATCTAAATTTGCTGTTTGAGTAGCAATAAGAACAGAAGGAACTGTTAAAAATCCTCTGAAATAACAAACATCTAAGACAATAACTGCAGTTAATAAAATGTTTATTATGAAAATATATACTATCCTTGCTTTTCCTTTAAATAAAAGTGAAAAACTTATGAATATTAAGACGAAAGCTAGATAATAATTTAAGAATGGTCTAGCATATTCATAACCAACATTATAATCAAAACTATAAGGATTGATTCCTGTAATGAATCCTTGAAAGAATATACATTTAAGTACTATAGCAACTAATGGAAATAAAAATAATATTAATTGGTTTAGTGTATTTTTATTAAGTACATTAATAATTTTATTTTTGTAAGAATGCATAAATTCACCTCAATCTACGAATTAATAAAAAAATGATAAAATTAATACAATAATTATTATCAAAGAGTTAACATCTTATATTATACATAAATACATAAATCAAACAACCCATATAAAATTAAACATGATATAATTATCTTATCTTAATTTTATACTTAATATAAACTAAGGGGGAGAAATTTTATGAAAGAAATAGATTGCAGAGGTTTGTCTTTTCCTAAAACTATAAGAATGGTAAAAAAATATTTCAATTCTATAGGAGAAGGTGAAGCAATAGTTATTATAGAAAAACAATCTGATAATTCTAATATAGTTAATTTTGCTATGAATTTAGGATATCATGTAGATGTAGAAGAAAATGATGAAAATGTTCAGGTATTTATAGAAAAAAGAGGATGTTTAGAGGCAATAGATGAAACTGTATTTTCAGTTTTAATAACATCAGATAAGTTTGGAACAGGAGATTCTAAATTAGGAAAAATTCTATTAAATGATTATTTAAATGCATTAAGTGATGCTATAAAACTTCCTAAAAATATTATATTTTTAAATGAAGGTGTAAAAGTGTTTGAAGAATTACCAGAGAATACTGGATGGTTAGAAAATATAAAATTATTATATCAAGAAGGTGTAAGTGTATTTGTACATGATAAATCTTTAGAGTATTATAAGTTAAATATATCTAATAATTTTTCGGAAATTATCGATATGATTGATATAGTAGATATAATAAATGAATCTAATAACTTAGTAAAATTATAATATGTGATTTGTATATTTGGAGGAAATATAATGTTAGAATATGACTTAATTGTAATTGGTGGAGGAATAGCTGGTATGACTGCTGCTTTAGGTGCAGCGAGAAATGGAATAAAAAATATATTAATATTTGAGAGAGAACATAGCTTAGGAGGAATATTAAATCAATGTATTCATAATGCATTTGGTGAAAAACTCTTAGGAGAAAAAGTAACTGGACCTGAATATGTATATTTTATTGAAGAAAAATTAAAAAAATTTAATATAGATATTAAGCTTAACACAAATGTTATAGACATAGTAGATGATAAAAAAATAACTTATGTTAATTCAATAGAAGGAAGTAAAGAAGTATATGCAAAAGCAATAATACTAGCAACTGGATCAAGAGAAGTATATACAGGAAGTGTTATGGTTCCAACTCATGGATTAACAGGAATATTTACTTTAGGATCTGCACATAGATTAATTAATTTAGAAGGGTATCTTCCAGGCAAGAAAACAGTGATAATTGCTAAAAATAAATGGGGATTTTTAGTAGCTAGACGTATTTTAATTGAAGGTGGCAGTGTAGAAGCAATAATAATTGAAGATGAAATCAAAGAATTAATAGATGAAGAAATTGAAAACTTAATAGATGGATTTTCCATAGAAATTATAGAAAATTCTAGAGTTGTAGAAATTTACGGTAATAAAAGAATAAATAAAATTAAAGTACTAAATTTAAAAGAAGATGTAACTTCTAAAATAGAATGTGATTCTTTAATTTTATCAGTTGGATTTAGACCAGAAAATAAACTTGCTCAAAATTTAAAAATAGATATTAATAAAAGTACATTTGTTCCAGAAACAAAAGAGTTTGAGACTTCTAAAGAAGGAATTTTTGCTTGTGGTAATTTAATTTATGGAAAGCTAGCTCTTATAATGGAAGAAACAGATGGTATTAATTGTGGAATAAAATCAGCAGAATATATTAAAAAAATAAATTAGAAATAGCAAATAGCATTTTTATACATAAGGTCATTTCCTAAAGAATTAAGATGTATTCCATCTAAATATATATCACTATTATTTAAAGTAATTGAATAGAAATCTATAAAAGAGAGGTTATAGTTAATAGTTAAATTAATTATTTCCTCTTTTAAATTAATTAAATTTTTTTCTGCATAGCTATAAAAAGGTGAATATGAAAATAATTCATTTGCCATATTTCCTATGATTGAAGGTGGAATGCCTATGATAACATTAGAGTTGATTTCTAAAGCTTCTTGTATCATTAATTCTATATTTTCAATTATTGATTTTACAGTTCTTCCTAAAAGTAAATCATTGCTACCACACATAATAAATATTTTATTAGGAGTATATTTTATTACATCTTCATAATATCTAGTAAGCATTCCTGTACTTGTATCACCATTACAGCCCTTGTTTAGTGAGGTTAAGTTTAGGCTGTTTTGAATTTTATAAACCCAAGAATCTTTTTTAGGAATACCATATCCAAAAGTTAAACTATCACCTAAAAATATTATATCTATATGTTTATTCATAAAACAAACCCACCTTTAAAATAATTTATTGAAACATTTTTTACATATCAGTGTTTTTCCACCATCTGCTTTTATGTAATCATTTGTTTTTAGTATAGTATTACAAATTGTACAAAGATTTTTGTTAGTTTCTATATCTTTATTCTTGTTAGTATTTGGATTTAATACGTTTTTCTTTATTGGAGAGTATAATTTAGGATTACCTAAAACTGATTTTTTATTTATGGAGTAATTAATTTCATATTCACTTTCGGCAAATAGTTCTAATTCAAAGCGAGGATTTTCTTTATCATAATATTCCTCGACGATTATTCTAGTAATCTGAGCATCATTTATGATAAGACCACTTTTTTCTATTCCATCAAATATACTTTTTGTTATATTTATTGTGTCTGGATGACGTTTTTCACTTTTATAATAAACTTTTAGTATAGCTATTAAACTTTCTTCTAATATAATATCTGGATTTTGACTTCTAGCAATAAGAGCAATTTCTTGCTCATATATAGCATATCTATCATGATATTTACCAGAATTACTAGGTAAGATAGCACGTCCATTAGTATTATGTAATTTAAAATTTGATTTTGTTATTGGTGAACCATTAACAATTACTTTAGCATAGGTTGTCATAAAAACTCCTTAATATTTATATAAATTTCATTAAAATATAATTATACTATATAAAAATATATAGTATAATGGTAACTTATACAATAATCAAAAATTGATAATATATGTTAGATACAGTATAATATTTGTGTTAATCTGTATTTGAACATAATGTTTTAATAATAGAATATGTTTTAAGTATGTGTTGATATATACAATAAGAAAATTGATATTAGCTTAATTACTCAGTTTATTTTGCTTATGTATATATCACACTCTTATAAAATATAACTAATAAATATAGATTTAGTAATTGAATTAAATAAAAGAGGTATTTAATTATGGATAAAAAATTAATTTTAGCAATAGAATCAAGTTGTGATGAAACTTCAGCAGCAGTTGTTGTTAATGGAAGAGAAGTTTTATCTAACGTTATATCTACACAAATAGATACTCATAAAAAATTTGGTGGAGTGGTACCAGAGGTTGCATCTAGAATGCATATTGAAATAGTAGATTATGTAGTGAAAAAAGCTTTAGAGGATGCATGTGTTTCTTTAGATGATATTGATGCCATAGGTGTCACTTATGGACCAGGCTTAATAGGGGCACTTTTAGTTGGACTTCAATATGCTAAAGGATTGGCTTTTGCAGCTAAAAAACCATTAATTGGAGTAAATCATATAGAAGGTCATATGTGTGCAAACTTCATACAATATAAGGACTTAGAGCCACCATTTATATCTTTAGTTGTATCAGGAGGACATACTTTTATAGTTTCTGTTAATGATTTTTGTGATTTTGAAGTTATAGGAAAAACTAGAGATGATGCAGTAGGAGAAGCATACGATAAGGTAGCAAGATCTTTAGGACTTGGATATCCAGGAGGTCCTAAAATTGATAAATTAGCAAAAGAAGGAGATCCTAATGCTATTTCTTTCCCAAGAGCTAAGTTCCATGAAGACACATTAGATTTTTCGTTTAGTGGAGTAAAATCTGCTGTATTAAATTATTTGAATAAAGCTAAGATGAAGGGGATTGAAGTTAACAATGCTGATGTAGCTGCTTCATTTCAAAAAGCCGTTATAGATGTTTTAAAAGATAATGTATTTTTAACTTGTAAGAAAAAAAATGTTAATAAAATAGCTATAGCAGGTGGTGTTGCATCTAATTCTTGTTTAAGGGAAACTCTAAAAAAAGAGGGTGCATTAAAAAATATTGAAATTTTATTTCCAGAGCCAGTATTATGCACAGATAATGCAGCTATGATAGGAAGTGCAGCATATTTTAATTATGAAAAAAATTATGTTTCTTCTTTTGATATAAATGCAAAGCCTAATTTGAAGTTGGGAGAACGTTAAATATGAATTTATTGCCTCATTCGAATGGATTTCAAAGAATTAAATCACCTAAATTTAATTTATTAGATTTTTTAAGAAGAGCATTAATTATCATAATTGTTTTTCTTATAACTGGCTTTTTAGTGCAATCCATAAGCAATTTTATTGCAAATGAAAAATTAAAGGCAAGTTTAAAATATGTTAGAGTAGAGACTAAGAAATTAGAATATAAAATTAAGGGAACAGGATCATATACTATAGTCTTTGATGGAGGAATTGGGAGTAACATATATCAATGGGATGAAGTTTGTAAAAAACTAGAACGTGATGCTGATGTTAAAACATTTGTATATAACAGAAAAGGATATGGATTTAGTGATTCTGGTGAACGAAGAACACCAGAGGAACAAGCAGAAGATTTGAAAAATTTATTAAAAAAATCTGGTGCTAGCGAACCATATGTATTTGTTAGTGAAGAATATGGAAGTTTAATTTCTATGAATTTTACAGAAAAATATCCAGAACTAGTAGCAGGTCTTGTCTTGATAAATCCATTATCTTATGATTTAGTGAACAGTAAAGAATATTCAGAATCTATAAAGTGGCAGTATTATAAATCTAAATTAAGATTTATAGGAAGTTATTTTTATATTACAGAGTTAAGTGACAAATTAGGATTAATAAAAAGCAATATTGATATAGAAGATTTACCTAATGGAGCAAAAGAAGAAATTAATATACATAAAAATAAAAAAAATTATACTAAGGCAATATATGATGAGATAGGAAACTTATGTAAAAAAGATATTAATACAAAGATTGATAACATAATAAAAATTAAACCAACATATATAATAAGCAATAACATTACTTCTGAATCAGATGAAGTTATAGAGAATTCTTTATTAACAGTATATAAGTCTTCAATATTGAGCAGTCCATATGCATTACATGATCAACAAAGTATTGTGGATGGCGTTAATAATATAATAAAAAAGGCAAAAAAAATAGAAAAAGTTAATTCATAAAACTAATATTAAGATTATTAAATAATAAATGAAAAATATGGGATATTAATATGTAGTACATATATTAATGTCCCATATTCTTATATTGACATTTTTCTGACACAAAATAACTTTATACTAAGAGTGTAAGATAAATATAAAAATTTTAGGAGGAATTTATTATGGATAATAAAGAGAATTTTATAGATGTAAATGAAAATGAAATTAAATATACAGATGAGAGTTTTATAGACAATAATATACAGAAAAAAAAGAAAAAAAGAAAAAAAACAATTGCCAGTGTAGCAACTTCATTAGTAATTGCATTAGTTGGTGGAATTTTCGGTAGTGGAATAACGTACTTATTAGTTAAAGATAATATTTCTGCTGCACAATATAAAAATTATTCCCCATCAATATTTACTCAAGAAACATCTTCAGGGACACTTTCTACAACGGAAGCATTTAATAAAGTAGCACCTGCAGTTGTAATTGTATCTACAAAAGGATTATCAAATTCTGGATTTTTTCCACAAGAAGTTGAGGGAATTGGATCTGGATTTATTATAAATGAGGATGGTTATATATTAACTAATAATCATGTTATAAAAGGTGCAAATGAGGTAAAAGTTACGTTAAGTGATGGAAAAGAAGTTAATGCAACAGTAGTAAATTATGATGAAGCAAAAGATGTTGCAATGATTAAAGTCGAAGATGGAACTAAGGTTCCAGCAGTTGCTGAACTAGGAGATTCTGATGCTTTATTCCCTGGAGATCAAGTTATAGCAATTGGAACACCTCTTTCAAAGGAGTTTGCACAAACACTTACACAAGGTGTTATAAGTGCTGTAAATAGAAATGTAGCAAGTGAAAGTGGAACTAGTGTTAATCTTATACAAACAGATGCAGCTATAAACCCAGGTAATAGTGGTGGACCATTAGTTAATTCTAAAGGTCAAGTTATAGGAATAAATTCAATGAAAATAGGTACTCAATTAAGTGGAACTAGTGTTGAAGGTATGGGATTTGCAATTCCAATAAATGAAGTAAAAGAAAAGATGGATTCATTATCTAAGCCTATATTAAATTTAGGAATACAAGTAAGAGAGATTGATAATAATCTTGCTAAAAGATATGATTTACCAGAAGGAATATATGTAGCAGGTGTTGAAGAATTTTCACCAGCAGAAAAATCAGGAGTAAAAGTTGGAGATGTAATAACTAAATTTGATGGAAAAAACATTACAAAATTTAATGAATTAAAAGAATTAAAGTCAGGAAAAGAAGTAGGAGATAAAGTTAAAATTCAGGTTGTAAGAGACGGAAAAAATGTTGATTTAGAAATTATATTAGAAGAAAAATCTAATTAGTTTATTCCAAATGCTATGTTTAATTTTTTAATTAAGCATGGCATTTTTTAATATATATACTTATTTTATAAGAGAAAAAAATAAATACTGTATAAAATATTCACAAAATGGAAGCTTTAGTCATATTTTATTATCATAAATAAACTTTTGGAGGTAAAAATAATGAGCGGAAGAATAAGTGTATGTTCTATTTGTCCTAGAGAAAATGAACAGATTGATGCGGTAATTAGATTATCAAAAGATAGAAGAAGTTGTATTTATGGAACAGTAATAGATGAAAATGGCGCTGCTGTAGCTGATGCAGTAGTTAAATTATTACAAGTTACTGGATGTGGACAAAAAACCCCAGTTCCATTAACTCACACTTTTACTGATAAATACGGTCAATTTTTACTTGGACCTTTATGTCCAGGTAAAAGATATATGTTAAAAGTATACAAAGATAATGTTTCAATTAGATACGCTCCACTAGATGTTGATTGTTATGAAGGATCTTGTATAGGCGTAAATGGTACAAGTGATGATTCAGAAGATAATTCAAGTGGCTGTGGAAGCAATCATAGTCATCATTGCAGATAGATAATTTCTAATTGTAATTAAGAAACTAACTTAGAATTAATTATGCTAGGAAAATAGATTAATATAGTTGAGTTTTGTTTATAAAAAGTCTTCTTTTATAATAAAGGAGACTTTTTATGTTATACTTAATATTGATTCCATATAAAAGAATTGTTAGTATTAGATAGACTTTTTATTACGTCTAAATTTGAAATATTTATACCATTAACTGGGACAAAGCTTAGATGTTTAGAATTTAAATACTCTTAGCAATAATTTATAAAATAAGGAGTATTATGGATTTTAGTTATTTAATTTAAATATGGAGGAAAAACATGAATAATATAGTATTAAGTATTATAGCATTTTTCTTTTTAATTGGTGCTATTGACTATATAGAAGGAGATAAATTAAAAGTATCTAGTTACTTTGAAGAAGGCATAAAAACAATGGGATCGCTTGCTATATCTATGGTTGGTATATTGTCTTTAACACCATTTTTAGCTGAGGTTTTAACTAACTTTTTAACACCAATAGCACAAAAACTATCTTTAGATGCATCTATATTTCCAGCAAGTCTAATAGCAATTGATATGGGTGGTTTTAATTTATCTAATGAATTAGCATTATCTAATTCTATGGGGAATTTCTCAGGGATATTAATGTCATCAATTTTAGGCTGTACTATTAGCTTTACTTTACCATTAGCTGTAGGTTTAGTGAAACAAGAAATGATGGAAATAGTATTTAAGGGGATTTTATGTGGAATTATAACAATGCCTTTAGGTTTATTTATTGGAGGAATAATGTTAAGGGTACAAGTGTACACTTTAATTTATAACTTACTTCCTGTAATATTACTCTCAATAATTTTAACATTAGGTATAATTTTTAGACCCAAAAAACTAATAATAATTTTTAAATATTTAGGAAAAATGATAATGTTTATAAGTATAATAGGATTAATCATACAAGGGGTATATTCTATTTCAGGAATAAAGCTTTTAAATAATATTATGCCTATTGAAGAAGTAATTACTATTGTTGGAAGAATAGCTCTGTTTTTAGGCGGTGCATATGTGATGTTAGAAGTAATAAAAAGATCATTAAGCAAACCTTTAAGTAGAATAAGTAAACTTTTTAATATCAATTTGAATTCTATTGCTGCACTTATTGGAAGTTTAGCTTCAGCAATTGTTATATTTTCAAATTTCGATAAACTAGATGATAGAGGTAAAATTATTTGTACAGCATTTTCAGTTGGAGGTGCGTATGTACTTGGAGGTCAAATGGGGTATGTATCAAGTGTAGCTCCAAAGTTATTGTCTATATATATTTTTATAAAATTACTTTGTGGTATATTAGCAGTACTTTTTGCTTTAACTTATTTAAAATATGAGCAAAAGTATAAAAAATAATGTTAAATATTTAGAGGTGTGAATAATGAGAAATATACTTAAATATTGCTTAACTTTTTTTGTAACTGTAATTATCATTATATCTTGTGTACTTTACATCCAAGATGATAATACTCCAAAAGTTAAGGGGTACATAAATGTTTTTGTAAAAGAAGATTCATATGAATACTTAAAGCAATGCAGTGATAAATTCATGGAAGATAATAATAAAGTTCATATAGAGATTAATAGTATTGATGATTATAGTGAAACATTAAACAAGGAAAAATATAATAAGTATAAATCTACTGATATATTATTATTAAATAGATTAGAATTTGAAAATTTAAATGAAAATAATAATATTAAATATAAGGATATGAAAAAAATTTTAGATACATATTCTAAAAATTTTTCAAAGTCCAGAATAAATCAAGTTAGAATAGATGATAAATTAATGGGAGTTCCATTAAACTCCAAACCAATGGTATTATATATAAGAACTGATATGTTAAGAGAGTATGGCTATAGTAGTGATGATATTAACACTTGGGATGATTTTATAAAATTAGGTGTTGATATATATAACAAAAGCAATGGCACTGTTCAGATTCTAAATGCTACAGGAAGTGATTATGAGGACTTGGTTAGCTTGATTATTATGCAATATATAGATGAGGACAAGACAGAAGATGTTATAAAAAATGAAGTTAAAGAAAGAATAGATACTCTTAGAAATAATAATATATTAAATTTAAATAGTGATGGAAAATTCTTGGCTAGGATATCTTCAATTGATGCAATGAGAGAGCTTAAAGCATTGGATGTAGAGTGCGAATGGACTGCAATCAATCCCCCAAGCATAAGTCTAGGAACTAATAGATTTTATTGTGAAGAAGGAGATAATTTAATAGTTTTAGATGATGAGCAAGAAAATGCTGAATTAGTAGAAAAATTCATAACATATTTAATAACTAATACGAAAGTGTCAATGGATTATATTCAAGAAGGAAAGTTTTTTTCTAGTTTTCTTTATACTTATAAAAATATAAAAACAGAAGATACAATTAAAAATTTCACAGGAAAAAGCCCTCTCGTTGTAATGAGCAACATAGAAGAGAGAGCTCCAATTATGAAACAATATGATAAATATATTAAAATAAAAAATGAACTTTTAGATTAAGCTTAAGATTGTATAATTTTTTTATAAGCATCTAATGTTTTTATTGCTGTTTGCCTCCATGTAAATTGGAGGCTTCTATTATATCCTTTTTTTGATAATTCAGCTTTCAAACTATCATTATTCAGGACTTCAACCAATGAATTTTTTAAAGATTCTTCATCATAAGGGTTAATAAGTATTGCATCATTGGAAGTTACCTCAGGAATTGAAGAGAGAATGGAGGATATTACGGGAGCTCCACAACTCATCGCTTCTAATGGAGGCAGTCCAAAACCTTCATAAAAAGAAGGATATAAAAACACGTCACATGCATTGTAAAAAATAGGCAATAAATCATCGCTTACATATCCAGGGAAAATAATATTATCTTCTAAATTATTGGTTTTAACAAAATCTAATAATTTTTCACCCTCATCTTTTAATCCACCAACTAAAACTAATTTATAGGGCTTTTTAAAATCTTTATATGTTTTCATATATGCTTTGATAACTCCTAAAACATTTTTTCTTGAACTAAATCCACCTATATACAAAGCAAATGGCTGATTTATATTAAATTTTGTATTTAAATAATTTTTACAATTTATTTTATTTAAAAGTTTAAACTTAGAGTTAGCTGCAAGTGGAGTTACAAATATTTTATCTTCAGGATAACCATTAAAAAACTTTAATATATCTTTCTTTGAATATTCAGAAACTGTAAGTATACCATCTGAATTATAAATGATTTCAGGCATATCTTTAAGAAAGCGTTCCAAATATCCTTTTCCAACTGTTTCAGGCATTATATAAGGAATTAGGTCATGTATAGTAACCACATTTTTATATGCATTAGAATATTCCAACCCAATTCCATTTTGAGGAATATGATAAAGATCTATCTTCTTTTCTTTTAATATATTTGGAATATAATATTTTTCATAAAAACTAGAATGTTTTCCTGAAGAATATATAATATCTGTGTTTTTATTAATAAAGTCTTTATTAAATTTTCCAGAACAAAATAAAGTGAAATTATCTTCAAAATTTACAGATAACATATTAGATATAAGATTGTTAGTGTAAGTTCCTATACCTGTCCCCTGATGTAATGTAGAACTACGAGCATCTATAGCAATTTCCATAAAACACCTCTTAACATACATATATAACTAAGATATTAAATTAACTTGGTTTTTGTGAATACAAAATTAGTTGTTTTATATCTACTAAATCACAATAAATTATTAAATAACATACAATAAAAAGAATAATATTTTTGGGGAATTTTATGAAAAATAATGATATGGTATTAAAAATAAAGGATTATATTGAAGAAAATTATGAAATAGAAGTAGATAATTTAGAAAAAGTTAAAAATAGTTATAAGGTAATATCAAAAGATAAAGGTTATTCTATAAAAATTATAAAGTATAATTTTGAACACTTTTATTTTATTTTGTCTGCAATTAAACATCTACAGCAAAATAAATTTAGTAAGATTCCTGAATTTATTAGGACTAAAAATGGTAAAGAATATATTAGTTTAGATGGAAAATATGCATATTTAACAGAATGGATACCATCTAGAGTAAGCAATTATGACAATCCATTTGAACTGGCTAAGGTGTCTAATAAATTAGCAGAATTACATGAGTGTAGTAAGAATTTCACAATAAATGATAAGATGCAACCTAGGATAGGTTGGTTTTCTTGGGAAGATGTATTTAAAACAAGATCTAATGAAATATTAGATTTTAAAAATAGGATAAGTCAAAAGGCTAATAAGTCAGATTTTGATTTATTATATTTAAAAAATATAGATAAAGAATTAAAAAGAGCAGAAAAAAGTATTGAAGGTTTAAAAAGAAATAATTATATGGAGATAATGAAGAAAGAAGTATTTAAATCAGGATTTTGTCATCATGATTATGCAAATCACAATATTTTAATTGATAACAATAATGAAATTAATATAATTGATTTTGATTATTGTATACTAGATTCTCATTTACATGATTTATCATCTCTTTGTATAAGAAGTATGAAATATGGAAAATGGGAAGATAAAAAAGCAGATTTAATATTAAAAAATTATGAGGATATAATTGAATTGAAAAAAGAAGAAATTCCATTAATGAGAGAATTTATTAGATTTCCACAATGCTTCTGGCAGTTAGGAATACAAGTATATTGGGAACAACAATCTTGGGGAGAAGAATTTTTTATTAATAAATTAAATAAATACTTAGACGATTGTTATGAAAGAGAAGCATTTATAGAGGATTACTTCAAAGGAGGAGATTAAAATAGAAGAATTAGATATAATGCAATATTTAAATAGTAAGGGAATAGATGTTGCGGGGAAGTATTTTGAATATGATAAAAATATAACCAATAAAAAAGCTATAGATCAAGTAAAAACAATGGTTAATCTCCAAAAAATTTTATTAGGATATAATAATGAATCTTTGATTAGAATTAAGAGTACTATAGGAAAAGAAATTGAGAGTTATAAGGTTCAAATAAGAAGATTACAAAGAGATTATGAGAATATAATGAATAGAGGAATAGAGAATGATTTTGAAAAATTAATTATTTCAGATGGTAGAAGATTATTAAACCAAGCAAATGATGTAATAAATTATATATACTCTCATAATTATTTTGGAATTATAGAAAGAAGCATGAATAGAGAAGAATTATGTATTGGAAGGAGTGATCAAGGAAATTTAAGATTTAATGGAAATATTCAAATAGGAAGTCTGAAGTATATGTCATATAACTTAGTAGAAGAAGATTTATATAAATATATAAAAAGAATTAAAAGAAAAAATAATTGTATAGATGAAGAAAAATTGATAAAAGTTTTTGTATATGAATCACATTTATCTAATTACAGTATAAATTATTTGAGAGCATTGTGTAGTTTTCCAAGAGATACTTTAAAAATATGGGAAAAGTATAGAGTCAATAAAAAATTAAAAACATATGAAGAATTTTCAAAACAATTTAAAAATAGTATAGATTATGAAAGTAAAATATTTATCTGATAGTGAATATATACAATATTTTTATTTTTACTAAGCAAGAATGCTAGAAGATACAATAATGGAGTTGTTTCTTTATTTGTAGGGAGGATGTAAATGAATAGGATTAGATATGCTGAGAGGAATTCTCTATGTGATTACGATTTGAGTTTTGAATTTTTTAATGAATTAGGAATTAACATAAACGATATAAGTCCAGTAAGAAATGTATTTATAATATACACCGATAATGGTAATAAAATTTTAAAAAAAGTAGACTGTAATGAAAAAAAATTAACTTTAATTAATGAATCGTTAAATTATATAAAAGATAAGTATAATAATATAATAACTTATAGTGAGTTTGAAAATGGTTCAATATATAAGAAGTGGAAAGATAAAACTTATGTTGTAATGGACTTATTAGACGGAAGAGAAGCATGTTTTACAAACCCTTTAGAGATAAAATTATGTGCTAAGAATATTGCATTAATGCATAAGGCTTCTAGTGGTATTAGAGAAGAATTAATAAAAAAGTTAAATGAAGATTTTTTAGATGAATCATTGGAGTGGAAATTTGAGAAGGCATATGATGAACTTAGCTTTTTAAAAGAACTAGTAAGTAAATATAAATATAAGAACGAATTTGATAATTTATTTATTAATAATGTTGATAAATATTTGCAAGATATTATAGTTGTTAAAGAATTGCTTTCAAAAAGCAATTATACTGATTTGAGAAAAAATGGACAAACCATATCATTATGTCATAATGATTTGGCATATCATAACTTCTTAATAAAAAAAGAGGATGTAAGTATAATAGACTTTGATTTTTTAACTATAGATTTAAGAATAATGGATATAGCAGATTTTATATTAAAATCTATAAAAAATTCTGCATTTGATATTGATAAGATGTTATTAGCAATAAATTCTTATGAAGAAGTTTTACCTTTGATGGAAGAAGAAAAGGAAATATTATATATACTATTATATTTTCCTAGAGATTTTTATAATATATCAAGAGATTATTATTACAAGAGAAAGAAATGGGATTATGAAGTTTATTTAAATAGATTTAATTCAAAATTAAATAATGAGCAATTTAGAAAAGATTTTATAGAAGAATATAAAAGTTATGTTTTATCAGAATGTTGATATATGTACAATCATAGTGGACGGAGCAATTAAAATAAAAACAACTAAAAGCTGCCTCAAAATTACTTGAGACAGCTTTTTAAGTGCATATGTTTAAAAATATTATTGATATTGTAAGAAAGTTTTTATGTAATATAAATTCAAAGTTAAGAAATGAATATTACATAAACTTAATTACAATATCAACCTTTATTAGACATGCCAATTTACTTTCGTGAAATTTTATTTTCAAATAATATTGATTTATAAGCATTTATAGTTTCATAAGCAGTTTTATTCCATGAGAATTTAGAACTTCTCTTTAAACTTTTATTAACCATAGTTAATTTTAAAACACTGTTTTCTAGCACTCTTTGGATGTCATAAGACAATTCATCTATATTATGAGGATCTATTAATAGAGCAGACTCATAACATACCTCTGGAAGAGATGTAACATTAGATACTATAACAGGTGTACCACAAGCCATACACTCTAACGGAGGAAGTCCAAATCCTTCATAAAATGATGGATAAACTAAAACTTCAGTTGCATTGTAAAATACAGGCATATCTTCAAGAGGAATAAAACCAGTGAATATTACATTAGATGATACTCCTAATTTTTCAGCACGTTCTTTATATCTAAAATATGATTGACCTTTCTTTCCTACAATAACAAGCTTAGTTTTTTCCATTGTGCTATAAGGAAGTTTAGAGTATGCATCAATTAATCCTAATATGTTTTTTCGTGGACTAAATCCACCTACATAAAGAATAAAATTATCATCTATATTGTATTTTTCACTAATTATTTTTTTGCATTGACATTTACTTAATGGTCTATAAATTTCTTCCGCTGCAAGAGGAGTAACATATATATTTTCTTTTGGAAAATTAAATTCGTTAGCTATATCGTTTTTAGAAAACTCAGAGACCGTAATTATACCTTGGCAATTTTCTAATATACTAGGTAATTCATCATTAAAAATTCTAAGATATCTATCACTAACTGTTTCTGGCATTCTAAGTGGAATAATATCATGTAATGTAATTACTTTTTTACAATTAATATTTTTAGAAATTCCAATTCCATTTTGAGGTACATGATAAATTTCCATATCTGAGTTATTTAAAATATTAGGAACTTTAATTTCATCCCAGAAGTTATCATAATCATCGCTTGATTCTACATTTTGTATTGAAAAGTTAGCGTTTAGATTATTTAGAGAATCACACTTTGGCATAAATATTAAATAATCATTAGTGTTATCGATAGTATTTAAGCTTCTAATTAATTCATGAGTATATGTGCCAATACCAGTGCCTCTATACCATTTCGCAGCTCTGCCATCTATTCCTATTCGCATTATTTAATCCTTTCAAAGAATTTATATTAATTTATTATATTAAAAGAATATAAAAAATGTTAATAAAAGAAGTAATATGCACATATAAATTATAAAGGAGGTGAGCACTATGATGAGGGAATTTGAAATAGAAAGACAGTTCGATATTAAGATAGAAACAATTAAGGCTAATAAGGGTGTTTACTATCTTAAGACTAACAAGGGAGAACGATGTTTAAAGAGGATAAATTATGGGCCTCAAAAATTATTATTTGTATATGGTGCAAAAGAACATTTAATAAAGAATGGTTTTGGTTATTTAGATAGATATTATTTAAATGTTAATGATGAACCATATGCACTAGTAAATGAGGATTTATATACTTTATCTGAATGGTTAGAAGGCAGAGAGTGCGATTTTAGAAATATTGATGAGGTGAAAATAGCAGCGCAAACTCTTGCATATATGCATGAAGCATCTAAGGGATATGATCCACCAGAAAATTCAAAATTAAAGAGTGATTTAGGAAGATGGCCTCATTTAATGGAAAAGAGAACAAAATCTTTAGACAAAATGAAAGATATTATAAGAAAAAGAAATATAAAAAATGATTTTGATATGATATATCTAAAATCAGTAGAATTCTACAGGGAATTAGGCAAACAAGCCTTGCAAACATTAAAGGAATCAAATTACTATGAATTGTGTATGGTTGCAGAACAAGAAAAGACATTCTGTCATCATGATTTTACTTATCATAATATAATTATAGATAGTAATGAAAAGTCACATATAATAGATTTTGACTATTGCAAGAGAGAAGTTAGAACTTTTGATATAAGTAATTTTATGATAAAAGTTTTAAAAAGAGTAGATTGGAATATTGATTTTGCTAAAGCTATTATTGAATCATATAATTCAGTGTCTAAACTTAGAGATGATGAATATAAAGTCTTATATGCATACTTACAATTTCCACAAAGATATTGGAGATTGGCAAATAGGTATTATTACAATGAAGTTAATTGGGGGCAAAATACATTTACTAATAAGCTAAGTTCAATAATAGAAGAAAAAGATAAATTCTTATCATTCTTAAATGAATTTAAAAAAGAGTATACTATTGAGTAATGAATGTGATAGGAAAAAGTCCTATTAGTATAAGTTGTTCTTATATTAATAGGACTTATTTTATTGTCAATTGCCTATTGAAGCGTGAGTAGGTACTTTCTTTAATTTTACCACATAAGAAACTTTTAATTTTACCATCATAATATAAATTATACTAATATATTTAGGAGAAAAAATGGATATAGGAGATATTGTGGTAAGAAAGTCTTATGATAAAGATGTTACATTTAAAATAATAGATATTAGAGATGAAAATGGGAAAAATGTATTTATTTTAAAGGGAATAAGTATAAGAATTATAGCTGACTCTTCAGAAGAAGACTTAGAAGAAGTTAATGATAAATTCATGGCTTCACAAGATAAAATTTTAAATACAAGAGTAAATGATGCAATAAAAAAAGCATTATCTGTAAGAACTGATTTTAGGGAAAAAGCAAATAAAGCACCAAAGATAAAGCCTGATAATGAATTGATGTTTGGTAGACCAGGAAAAATACTTCATGTAGATGGTGATAGTGATTATATGGAGACGTGTTTAAAAGTATATAAGCAATTATCATTAGATGCAATTGGAAGATGCATTCCTGAGAGTAAGCAACCTAGTATTATAGTTGACTTAGTAAGGGAGATAAAACCAGATATAGTAGTTTTAACAGGTCATGATGGAGTGTTAAAAAATTCTAGAAATTATTTAGATTTAAATAATTATAGAAATTCTAAATATTACTTAGAATCTATTAAGGCATTAAGAGACTACAATTCTAGTTATGATGAATTGGTTATATTTGCAGGGGCATGTCAGAGCTGTTATGAATGTATGCTTGATGCAGGAGCTAATTTTGCATCATCTCCAAGTAGAGTTTTAATTCATTGCTTAGATCCGGTTTTTGTTTGTGAAAAAATAGCCTATACAAGAATAGATGAAATAGTTTCTATTAAAGATGTTATAGAGAATACAATAACAGGTATAAAGGGGATAGGAGGACTACAAACAAGAGGTAAATATAGAGAAGGTTATCCTAAATCACCATTTGTTTAGAAATAATTTATAAAAAATGAATAAAATAAGACCTAAACCTGAATAATAAGACCAAGAAGAGAAAATTTAAATGTAGAATTCAATATATTTACATTGACAAAACCTATAGATAAATGATAAAATATAAATTTTACTTGACAAAAACCTCTTTTCAGTGTATAATTTTGAATTAGAAAGAGGGTGTTTAAATGGAAACAATAAAAACAATTTCCTCAATAAAAAAAGACATAGAAAAGCATGTAGGTGATAAAGTAACCTTAAGAGCTAATGGAGGAAGAAAAAAGATTCTAGTTAATGATGGAGTAATTGACAGCGTATATGATAGCATATTTGTAATAAAACTAAAGACTGACACCCCAAGGACTGTGACATATAGTTACTCAGATGTATTAACAAAGACTGTACAATTGGTATTTCCGCAATCAATATAAACTTCGATTTAATCGAAGTTTTTTTCATTTAAAATTACAGAATTTTTGAACTGTGATGCATTATAGAAAAAGCATTTTTCATATAAAAAAGGTAATAAATTTATTTAAAGGCATAAAAAAAGAAAGATGGTGGGTTTCCATCTTTCAACTATGGTATAAAAGGGTATTGAGAATTTATGAGAGGTTATATGGTCAATAACCAATTACAATAATACGACAAAATATAATATATGTCAACATATTTATCGATAAAAATCACAAAAAAATTTTTTACGACAAATAATTTAAAAATTCTGAAATTAATTGGTAAATATAATTTAGAAAAAAGTATATTATTTATTCATAAAATCGTAGTAATGATTATATAAATAATAGTAGAAATTCTATAGGAGGGATATGTTATGTCACAAATAGATGCAATAAAAGAAAGTATAGGTTTTGAACAACTAATAAAAGAGAGTAATTCAGATTGTGTTTTAAAAGAAGAATATTTAATTCCAGATACTCATCCAGATGTTCAAGAAATATTAACTGTTGAAGCTAGACCTGTAATAGTTAGTAAGGAATTTGTTGGTGATAAAATTGCTTTAGAAGGAATGGTTGAATATACAGTTTTGTATTTAGCTAGAGAAGAGGGGATGGTTGTAAACTCTGTTAGCTATACAGAAAAATTTAGTAGCAATATTGATTTGAACCAAGAAGAACATAAAATCGTTTGTGAATTAGAATGTAAAGTGGAACATATTGAAGCTACTATAATGAATGAAAGAAAAATATCTATCCAAGGTGTTTTTGAAATATATTGGGAGATGTATAAGAGTAGTGAATTTGAATTTGTTAAAGATATAGAAGGAACAGATGATATAGAAATTTTAAAAAAGACTGAAAAAATTAATAGAATTAGTGCAAATGAAGAAGTTGAATTAGTTGGAAAATCTAATATTAGAGTGGGAATGGACAAACCTCAAATAAGTAAAATCTTAAAATGTTCATTATTACTTCATAAAAAAGAAATAAAAATATTGGAAGATAAAGTATATCTAAGTTGCTATTGTAAATTAAACATTCTTTATAGAGGCGATGAATCTAAAGAAATAATATCTATTGAAGATGATGTTTATTTATCAAAAGAAGAGGAAGTAAAAGGCGTTAATTCAGATATGATGTATTCTGTGTCATATAATATTCAAAATAATGATTTGATGCTAGAAGAAGACGACTTAGGAGAAGTAAGAATAATAAATAATGAATTTATAGTGAAAGCAAATATAAAGGTATTTTCAAAAGAAAATGTTGATGTAATAAAAGATGCATATTGTCCTAATTTTCCAATAGAATTGAAAAAAGAAGAGTATGAATTAGGTGCTATACAAGGGACAAATAGTTCAGAAATTATTATTAAGGATAATATAGCATTAAATGAGAATAATTTAATACCAGAGCAAATAATCTGTTCTAATGGAACATTGTTAATATATGACAAACAAGTTGAAAATGATAAGATTATTGTAGAAGGTGTTCTAAAAGTTGATGTGTTGTATAAAACAAGTGACCAAGATAAGTATTTAGCTAATGTAAAAGCAGATATACCATTTAATTCAATAATAGACATTCAAGGTGCTAAAAAAGGAATGAAGGCAATAATAAAATGCAATCTTGAGAGTTTAGAAGCAACTATAGAAGCAAATACAATAGCAATAAAGGCTTCTGCAATGTTGTATGCTAAGATATGCTATGAAGTTAAAAAACAATTTATATGTGATGTTATAGAGCAAGAAGGGGAAGTTCCAGAGAAAAAATCTAGTGTCACTATATATGTTGTAGGTGAAGATGATACTTTATGGGATCTTGCTAAAAAGTATAATACTACAGTAGACGATTTAATAAAAATAAATGATATAGAAGATCAAGATGATATCGAATGTGGTAAAAAACTTATAATTCCTGGAAGAGCTATATTCTAAAAATAATATTCATATTATAATATAAAGTTTATGAGATAGAAGTAAATAAAATTAAACTTATGTTTATCAATATATTGAAATATAAACAATATATTGAAATATAAACAATATATTGAAATGTAGATTGAAATAATAGAAAAAGGCTTCATTATTGTGCATAATGGAGCCTTTTTCTTTTTTTTTGAATAATTATTTTTTTGATGGAAACAATATCTAATGCACATGATATGAGGTGATAAAGTTTGAATGAAAATTTAAATGGAAATCTGATAATAATTGGAGGAGGAGAAGACAAAGAAGGGAAGAAAGAAATTTTAAAAAGAGTATGTGCTTCAATAGATAAAGATAAGGATGTTTTATTAATTGCAACCATTGCTACAGAATTTCCTAAAGAAGCAGCGATTAAATATAAAAAAGCTTTTGGAGAATTAAAAGTTAAAAATATAAGAGTATTAGATATTAGTGAAAGAATGGATTCTTTTAATGAGGAAAATGTAGAACTTATTAAAAATTCATCTTTAATATTTTTTACAGGTGGAGATCAATTAAGGATAACCAGCTTAATTGGAGGAAGTCCTATATATTCAGCTTTAAAAGAAGCCTTTAAAAAAGGAATATTTATTGTGGGAACATCAGCTGGAGCATCAGTTATGAGCGATACAATGATAGTTGAAGGATCAGATGAACAATCTCCAAGGAAATGTACTTTAAAAATGGCTCCCGGTCTAGGACTTATAAAGGATGTTATAATTGACCAACATTTTGCTCAAAGAGGAAGAATTGGTAGATTATTAACTGGTATAGCAGAAAATCCAGAAGTATTAGGTATAGGAATAGATGAAAATACAGCAATAATAGTTAATCAAGAAGGAAAAATAGAAGTAATAGGTGAAGGTGCTGTATATTTTATTGATGGAAGTGAAATCACATATACAAATGTCTCAGAACTTTATGGAGAAGACATTTTAAGCATGTATAATGTTAAATTACATATTTTAACTAATAGTAAAAAATTTGATCTTATAAAAAAGTTACCTTTTGAGGAGGATAAGTTAAGTAATGAAAGTAGTACAGGAAAGGATATATGAAGGAAAAAACATATATTCTCATAAAAAATGCATAAGAATAGATGTAGATTTACAGGGATATTGTGAAACTCCAAGTAAAGATATACCTAATTTTAATTTTAATTTGTTAAAGCTTGTACCAGAATTGCATACACATAGATGTGGTATAGATGAAGATGGTGGGTTTGTTACAAGACTTAAAGAAGGCACTTACTTAGCACATATATGTGAACATATAACAATTGCATTACAAAATAGATTAGGAATAGAAGTAGCTTATGGAAAAGCTAGAGAAATACAAGGAGATAGATATTATATAATTTTTCAATATGAATATGCTAAAACAGCTATGGAATGCCTTAGATTATCTGTTGATTTAATAAATGCTCTTATAATTCAATCTCCGATAAATTTTGAAGAGAGAATAAATTCAATAAAAGAAATATTAAATTCAGAGGAAATAGGGCCTAGTACAAATGCTATTTGCAAAGCTGCAAAACAATATAATATGCCTATAACTCAGTTAGGCAATAGTGGTTTTTATCAAATTGGATATGGAAAAAAAGGAAAAGTAATAGAAGCTGCTATATCTGAAAAAACAACCTGTGTTGCAGTAGATATTTCTTGTGATAAGCTTTTAACAAAACAATTACTAGAAAATCAAAATATACCAGTAGCATTAGGTGGAAAAGTTTATAATATAATTGATTTATTAAAATGTGCTGAAAAAATTGGATACCCGGTAGTTCTAAAGCCTCAATATGGTAGTAAAGGAAATGGAATATATTTAAACATAAAAAATGAAAATGAATTAATTAAATCATATAATAATTTGAAAAATAAGTTCAAAGATATATTAATTGAAAAATATGTTAAAGGAAATGATTATAGAGTTTGTGTAGTTGATTATAAAGTTGTGGCAGTATCATTAAGAATACCACCTTTTGTAATAGGAAATGGAAAGGACACTTTAAAAGAACTTATAGAAAATATTAATAAAGATCCTTTAAGAGGTGAGGATCATGAAAAACCTTTAACTAAAATAAAAATAGATGATCAATTAATTTCATATATAAATAAAAATAATGTATCACTTAGCTATATACCTAAAGATAATGAAAGAGTATTTTTAAGAGAAAATGCTAATATTTCTACAGGGGGCATAGCTATTGATTGTACAGATGATATATGTGAAGAAAATATAAATCATTGTATAAATGCAGCCAAAGCATTGGGTCTAGATATATGTGGAATAGATTTATGTGTAGATAATATATCTTGTGATATAGCTAAAAGTAATGGTGTTATTATGGAGGTTAATGCAGCACCAGGAATAAGAATGCATCATTTTCCGTCTAAAGGAATTGAAAGGAATGTTGGTAAAGCAATAATTAATATGATGTATGGTGAAGATCCTAAGAATATACCAATAGTATCTGTAACAGGAACAAATGGTAAAACAACAACTACTAGATTAATAAACCATGTATTAAGTCAAATGGGATATAGTGTAGGAATGACATCTACTGAAGGAATATATGTTAATAATAGATGTATCCATAAAGGTGATGATTCAGGGTTTAACAGTGCAAAAACAATATTATTAAATAGGGATGTTGATATAGCTGTATTAGAAACCGCAAGAGGCGGATTAATTAGAAAAGGATTAGCTTATGATATTGCAGATATTTCTGTGATAACTAATATAACTAATGATCACTTAGGTTTAGATGGTATTAATTCTATGGAAGAGTTAAGCTTTGTTAAATCATTAGTTGGAGAAGCAGTAAAAGAAGATGGATTCACTATATTAAATGCTGATGATGAATGGAGCAAAACTATAATTGATAGAATTAAAGCCAATAAAATATTTTTCTCAAAGTATGCTGATAATGAATTAATACAAAAAAATATAAGTTATGGTGGAATATCTGTCTTTATAGAAAATGATAATATAGTTGTAGTAAATAATCATAAAAGATATTTAATATGTTCTATAAATGACGTACCGCTTTCTTATAATGGTTTATTAAAATATAATTTAGAAAATATAATGGCTGCATGTGGAGCTTTAGTAGGCCTTAATGTAGATTATTGTATGATTTCAAAAGGTATAATGAACTTTGATTTAAATAGTAATAATGGAAGATTTAATATTTATGAAATAGAAGATAGAAAAATAATATTAGATTATGGTCACAATATAGAAGGATATAAAGCGGTACTATCATCTTTATCTAAAATCAAAGGAGATAAAGATTTAATTGGGGTAATAGGAATTCCTGGTGATAGATGTGATGATATAGCTATAGAAATAGGCGAAATATGTTCTGAAATTTTAGATAAAATAATAATAAAAGAAGATAAAGATAGAAGAGGAAGAAGTGAAGGAGAAATTGCTTCACTAATAAAAAATGGTGTGTTAAGGAAAAATAGAAATGCTAAAATACATGTATGTTTAGATGAAACAAAAGCTTTAGAAAAGGCATTAATGATAAGTAAAAAAGGCGATACAATAGTAGTGTTTTTTGAAGATTTAGAATCAATTGTAAAATATATAAATAATAAAAATTCCAATAATTCCTTGGATTTAAAGTTATCTAATTTATAAAAGAAATATTTTATTCTTAATTAGACAGGATTTTTTCCCTATGTTAGAATGTTACTAAGGCATTTGAAAGAACATAAGTATTCAGAAATTTTAGTTTGATATTTTTTTTATTTTACTTAAATAACTGAATAGAAATTATTTTCTTTAAAGTGCCTAAAGTACTTAGAAGGGGCAAAGAAAAATGAATATTAAGGCTTATGCAAAAATAAATATTTCCTTAGATGTAATTGGCAAGAGAGAAGATGGGTATCATTTATTAAAAATGATAATGCAAAACATAGATTTATATGATATAGTTCAAGTTGAAAAGATTCCGAGTGGAATAAGCCTGAAATGTAATAAGTCTTATGTGCCTACAGATGAAAGAAATTTAGCATATAAAGCGGCTAATTTATTTAAAGAAACTTATAATATAAAAAGTGGGATTTGTATAAATATAGAAAAAAATATACCTGTTTCAGCAGGATTGGCAGGTGGAAGTACTGATGCAGCTGCGGTTTTGAAAATTATGAATAAAATGTTTAATATAAATGCATCTCAGCAGGAATTAATGAATTTAGGATTAAATTTGGGTGCAGATGTACCGTATTGTATTTGTGGTGGTACTGCATTATGTGAAGGAATTGGAGAAAAAGTTACTAAATTAAAACCATTTAGAAATAAAATTTTAGTTGTGGTAAAACCTCCATTTGGAGTATCAACTAAAGAGGTTTATAAGGCTTTTGATTTATCAAAGGTTATTTTTCACCCTAAAACAAATGAATTAATATCAAATATTAAAAAAAATAATATTGATTTTATAGCAAATAATATGAAAAATTTACTTGAAAATGTTACTTTGGGTAGATATAAGATTATCTCTACAATAAAAGAGGAAATCAATACATGTGGAGCTTTAGGAAGCATGATGAGTGGAAGTGGTCCAACTGTATTTGGTTTCTTTGATGACATGTTAAAAGCCCAAAAGTGTTATGAAAAGATGAAAGAAAAATATGTAGATGTATTTATAACTAGAACAATTTAAAAATAAATTGAATAAAAATCCCTATATTTGGAAAATATTTCAAGTATAGGAGTGTGAAATTATGAAAAGAGTATTAAGTTGCTTAGTGATTATAATTATTTTTTCTACATTAATTGTAGGATGTACAAGTTCTAATAAGGTAAATAATAATGGTTCTGAAGAGTTAAATTATGAAGAAGTAAAGAATTCTTTAATAAGATTTCATGTTATAGCAAACAGTGATACAAATGAAGATCAAAGTTTAAAATTAAAAGTTAGAGATGAGGTTATAAATTACTTATACCCTTATTTAAATAAATCTGATTCTCTTGAAGAGTCTAGAGAAATAATAAAAAATAATGTTGAAGAAGTAAGATCAATTGCAAAAAAAGTAATTAAAGAAAATAATTATGCTTATGATGTAAATATTGAATTATCTAGAGAAAATTTTCCGGAAAAATCTTATGGAAATATAGTATTGCCACAAGGAAATTATGAAGCTTTTAGAATTATAATAGGAAGTGGACAAGGAAGAAATTGGTGGTGTGTTATGTTCCCACCATTATGTTTTGTAGATGAGTCAAAAGCAAAAATTGAATACGAAAAAACTCAAAATAAAATAAAAGAAGAAATTAACAAAAAGGATTCAAAAGATAATATAAAAATTAAATTTAAAGTAGTGGAAGTAATAGATAATTTATTCAAATAGCAATAAACATTACTTTATAAATAGGAGGATTAATATATGGCAAAAGCATTAGCTATGATATCAGGAGGACTTGATAGCATATTAGCAGCAAAGTTAATAAAAGAACAAGGTATAGAAGTTATAGGGATTTGTTTTAAATCATATTTCTTTAATGAAGAAAATGCGAAGAGAATGACAGAGCAAATAGGTATAAAGCTAGAAGTTATAGATTTTTCAGAAGAGCATTTTGATTTGGTACGAAATCCTAAACATGGTTGGGGAAAAAATATGAACCCATGTATTGATTGTCACTCAATGATGATGAATTATTCAGGAAAGTTATTAGAAAAGTTTAATGCTGACTTCATAATTACAGGTGAAGTTTTAAATCAGCGCCCAATGTCTCAAAATAGACAAGCTCTGAATATAGTAAAGAAAGAATCTGGGTATTCAGATAAAATACTACGTCCTTTATGTGCTCAAAATTTAAATCCTACTCAAATGGAAATTGATGGTTTAGTAGATAGAGAAAAATTACTAAAAATATCTGGTAGAAGTAGAGCTATTCAAATGGAATTAGCTGAAAGTTGGGGTATAAAGGATTATCCATCACCAGCAGGTGGATGTAAATTAACAGAACCTAATTATTCTATTAGACTTAGAGAATTAGTAAATAGAAAATTTGATGTTACACAAAGAGAAATTAATCTTTTAAAATATGGAAGACATTTTGTTACTCCTAATAATGTTAAAATTATAGTTTCTAGAACAGCAGAGGAAGGGGAAGAGTTTAAGAAATTATTAATAAAAGAAGATTTAGTATTTCTTACATCTAAATTTAATGGTGCAATGGTTATAATTCCAGAAGGTAATAATCCAACGGAAGAAGATTTGACTTTGGCTTGTAGATTTGCAGTTAGATATAGTAAAGGAAAAGATGAAAAATCTGTAGAAGTTAAATATGGAAATGTATCTACTGAATTTAATAAATTTAAAAATGTAGATTCTGTTACTCAAAAAGAATTAGAAGATTATAATTTAAACAAATAATAATATAAAGTTATTTACATAATAGTATGATTGAATATCATATCATATTAAGAGGGAGACGAGTATGAAAAAGAAGGCTATTATAACGGTTAAAAGCAATGCTTCTATGGATGATAATAAGCTAATAGAAGTTATATCACCTGGCGAATTTTATATAGATGATAATGAATTTAGAGTTGAATATGATGAAACTGAGATATCAGGAATGGAAGGAACCAAAACAATAATTTTTATTAGAGATAATTCATTCATATTAGAAAGAAAAGGATCAACTACAACTAAGATGGACTTTAAAAAAAGAATGAAATCAACATCTTTATATAAAACACCATATGGAATTCTTAAATTGAATGTAGATACTAAAAATTTAGATATAGATGTGAATGAAAATGGTGGAACTATTGATGTTAAGTATTCTATGGGGATAGAAGGTCAAGTAGCTATGAATACTAATTTGGTAGTTGATATAAAGGTAAATGATAAATAAATATTAAATGTTTTTATAAAAAAAGATAATCTATACAAGGGTTATCTTTTTTATTTTTTATTGTTTTAAAATCTATATATTGAATTAATATGAAATTTATGGAAACAATTTAAATAAGGAGGTGATATTTGTGATAAGTAAAATGAAATATATAAATATACTTAATGGACTTTGTGAATACTACGGTATTGGAGAACAAGACTTAATAGAATTATTAAAAGAAAGAGAAAATAAATACTTATTATTATTGCTTTTGAAAAATTACAGTTGCTTAGAACAAGAAAATGCTAAAGAGATATTAAGAGTAAAATCCTCCCAAAGTGTTAATAATAATTTGAAGTCAGCTGAGGAAAAGTTATTGATTAATAGAGATTTTAGAAAAAAATATTTTGAAATTCAAGACAATATAGATAGAATAGAAAAAATATAAAAAAAAGTCTAGTCATGAATTTAATTGTGTGTTATTATAATATCTATGTTGTTGCAATGCAATTATTACAGCACAAATAACCCCATTATGTAATTAGTGGGGTAATTTCAATTATATCACTAATTAATTATATAATCAATAGGAAAAATGAAAAAATAATAAATTTCTCATAGGGAGGATAAATATGAGCACTAAATACGTTTTTGTTACAGGTGGAGTTGTATCTGCATTAGGTAAAGGAATAACAGCTGCATCATTAGGTAGATTATTAAAAAACAGAGGTCTAAATATATCAATTCAAAAATTTGATCCATATTTAAATGTAGACCCAGGAACAATGAGTCCTTACCAACATGGGGAAGTTTTCGTAACAGATGATGGAGCAGAAACAGACTTAGATTTAGGTCATTATGAAAGATTCGTTGATGAAAGTTTAACTCAAAATTCAAATGTTACAACTGGTAAGATATATAGTTCTGTTATAGAAAAAGAAAGAAGAGGAGAATACTTAGGTGGAACAGTTCAAGTTATTCCTCATATAACAAATGCTATAAAAGATAAAGTATATCAAGTAGCAAAAGAAAGAAACATAGATGTAGTAATTACAGAAATAGGCGGAACAGTTGGAGATATTGAATCCCAACCATTCTTGGAATCTATTAGACAAATAAAGAGTGAAGTAGGAGCCGAAAATGTTTGTTATATTCATGTTACATTAGTACCATACTTGGGAAAAGCTGGAGAATTAAAAACAAAACCTACTCAACATTCAGTAAAAGAATTGAGAACTATAGGTATACAACCTGATATTATAGTTTGCAGAACAGAAAAAGAACTTAGTGATGATATAAAAGCTAAAATAGGATTATTTTGTAATATAGATGGAAATTCAGTGATTCAAAACTTAGATGCGGATAATCTTTATGAAGTACCATTAATGTTACATGAAGAAGGATTAGATAATTTAGTTTGTGAAAAACTTCATTTAGGATGTAGAGACATAGACAATTATGAATGGACTAAAATGGTTGAAAAGATTAAAGGTCTTAAAGAAAAAATAGAAATTGCATTAGTTGGTAAATATGTAGAATTACATGATGCATACATATCAGTAGTTGAATCATTAAATCATGGTGGATATGCGAATAATACAAAAGTAGAAATTAGATGGGTTAATGCAGAAGAACTAGAACAAGGAGATGTAAGTGCAGTTTTAGGCGGTGTTGACGGAATATTAGTTCCAGGTGGATTTGGTGATAGAGGAATAGAAGGTAAAATATCAGCTATAAAATATGCTAGAGAAAATAATATACCTTTTCTTGGAATCTGTTTAGGAATGCAATGTGCTGTTATAGAATACGCTAGAAATGTGTTAGGATATGATGGAGCAAATAGTTCAGAAATAAATCCATGTACTAAATATCCAGTAATAGATCTTATGAATGATCAAAAAGATATTGAAAATCTTGGTGGAACTATGAGATTAGGTCAATATCCTTGTAAATTAGATATAGAAAGTAATTCATATAAAGTTTATAATTCTGAACTTATAAGTGAAAGACATAGACATAGATATGAATTTAATAATAAATTTAGACAACAAATATCTGAATCAGGAATGAAAATAGCTGGAACTAGTCCTGATGGAAGATTAGTTGAAATTGTTGAAGTTACAAATCACCCATGGTATGTAGCTGTACAATTTCATCCGGAATTAAAATCTAGACCTAATAAACCACATCCTTTATTTACAGGATTTATTGAAGCAGCTATAAAGCAAAGATAAGATAAAAAAGAGTTTTCTTTTTTGAAAAAGAAAACTCTTTTTTATGTTAAAATAATTATATATTTACTAATATCTTAAAAGTAATTATAATATTAGTAATACTTTAAATATATAAATGCGATATAAATATGTTTAATGCAATATTTATTTGGATATAATAAGTTATAAGAGAATTTAAAAGTGTTATTTTATACATATCTTGATTTAGAATCTTAAAAGAATTCCCTAAGCTGATGTTAATTGAAATATAAATAATAAAATTTTAAGTATGCATTTTTATTAATGAGAAATTTAAATTAGTTTATAAGAAGCTAATGAATAAAATTATTATGATTTTTATCGCAATAATTTATTTGTTAATTTAAAATTGGAGGTGCTGGCTTGACAAAGCAAGTATATGAAAGCATGACTTTAGTTGAATTAAAGGATGTTGCAAAAAAATTAGAAATAAAGAATATATCAAAATATAAAAAGAATGAACTGATAGATGAAATATTAAAAAAATCACCTAATACAGTAGAAAAAGAAGGTGTTATTTTAAGAGAAAAAATATCTTCAAAAGTAAGAAATGATAATAAGTTTATTAGTAATAATGTTACTAATAATAACACTACTTTTACTAATAATAACACTACTTTTACTAATAATGCTTCAAATAATAGTAGTAATAATAGTAATTTTAATAATAATAGTAATAGTTTTAATAATAATACAGATAATAAGACTGGTATCAAAAGTAATGAGGAAAATCCAGCATTAAAACAAGAAAAATTAAATAACATGATAAGCGAATCTAACAGTGCTAAGGGGATTTTAGAGATACTAGAAAATAATAATTTTGGTTTTTTAAGATGTAAAAATTATTTAACTAGTAGTGAAGATATTTATGTTTCACCTTCTCAAATTAGAAGATTTAATTTAAGAACAGGTGATGAAGTACAAGGTAAAGTAAGAGAAGCAAAAGAAGGAGAAAAATTTAAAGCTCTTTTATTTGTTGAAAAGGTAAATGGTGAACATCCTGAAAAGGCAATAGGAAGAAAATATTTTGAAACATTAACACCAATTTACCCTAAAGAAAGATTAAGACTTGAGACTTCTGATGAAAAGGATTTATCATCAAGGCTTATGGATATAATCTGCCCTATAGGTAAAGGGCAAAGAGGAATTATAGTGGCCCCACCTAAAGCGGGAAAAACAACTTTATTAAAAAAAGTAGCACAAAATATATCTACAAATTATCCTGATATAAAGCTAATAGTTCTTCTTATCGATGAAAGACCGGAAGAAGTTACAGATATGAAGAGATCTATAAATGGAGAAGTAATATATTCAACATTTGATGAAGAGCCTCAAAATCATGCTAAAGTGTCAAGAATAGTATTAGAAAGAGCTAAAAGAATGGTTGAACAAGGTAAAGATGTTGTGATACTTATGGATAGTATAACTAGATTATCAAGAGCGTACAACCTAACTATAACACCAACAGGCAGAACTTTATCAGGTGGATTAGATCCAGGAGCATTAATAATGCCTAAAAAGTTCTTTGGAGCTGCAAGAAATATTGAAGAGGGTGGAAGTTTAACCATTTTAGCAACAGCTCTTGTAGATACAGGATCTAGAATGGATGATATGATATTTGAAGAATTCAAGGGAACAGGAAATATGGAAGTTCATCTTGATAGAAAATTACAAGAGAGAAGAATATTCCCTGCAATTGATATTTATAAATCAGGAACTAGAAAAGAAGATCTAATATTCTCTAAAGAAGAACAAGAAGTAGCATATACAATAAGAAAAGTTATGTATAGAGATGGAAACATAGAAGATGTAACAGAAAATCTTATAGGTATGTTATCTAAAACTGCAGATAATAAAGAGTTTATAAATGTATTTAAGAAAGTAGAGTTTGAAAAAAGAAAGCAGAATAACAGATAAAAAATAATGTATTAAGTAAAAAAATAAGTAGAAGTTTTAAAATTCTACTTATTTTTTATTTGTTAAATTTTCAGCTATATTTACAATTTCATCTACACTATAGTTAGATGACTGTAGCATTAATTTATTTTTTAAATTTTGCAATTCTATAGGATTATCAATTAAATGATTTACAGTATTATTTAATTGAGTTAAATCTTTTACGTAAAGAGAGTAACCGGATTTAACTAAAAAATCTGTATTTTCCATCTCTTGACCAGGAATTGCAAAAGGAATTATTAAAGGAATATTTTTCACAATAGATTCAGTTACGGTTAATCCGCCAGGTTTTGAAATTATTATATCGCAATAATCCATTAATGTAGGAATATCTTTTGTAAATCCTAAAATATGTAGTTTTTTATTGTTATAAGAATTATTAGAACAATAATCATATAATGATTTTTCTAATTTTTTATTTTTTCCACAAACTACTGTTATTCTTAATTTATGAGGATTTTTTAATAATTCTTTTAAAACTAATGAAATTGTATTTAATCCAAGACTTCCGCTCATTAATAATAAATTAAAATATTCATCATTTAAATTTTTAAGAGAATTATTTTTATTATAAAAAATCTTCTTAATAGGAATACCAATAGGATATATTATATCTGGATTTATTCCTTTATTTATTAAAGAGTGTTTTGTGTAGTTGCTTCCAGTAATATAAGCATCTACAGAATCACTTATATAAGTATAGTGTGCCTTAAAATCTGTAACTATTAATATATAAGGAATATTCAATCCTTGTTTTTTAAATGCTGTTACTATATTTATAGATAATGCATGAGTAGCCACTATTATGTCTGGTTTAGTATCATTTATTAATTTAAATAACTTCTTTTTAGTAAAGAAAAAAACTATTTTTAATAATTTATTAGTAAATTTGGTGTCTGTTAACTTATAAAATAATCCATAAAAATATGGAAGCTTACAAGCTAGAATTTCATATCCTTTTACAATTAAATCACTTAAAAATTTACTACCTTTATATAAGAAATCATATTTAACAGTTTCATATCCAGAGCTTTTAAATGTTGCTGATATAGAATCAGCAGCTTGATTATGACCTTGCCCCGTAGAAGTTGTTAAAATTAAAACTTTTTTCATTAAATTCCACTCATTTCTACTAAATTACATACAAGTAGTTTATCATGTTTAACATAATTTTTAAATATTATTTTATAGAGCTTTTAATTATATATGCATAAAAAGAAAATGGGAAAGACTAAGTCTTTCCCTCAACGTTCTATTTAGTATCAAGATTGAATCTTTTGTTGAATTTTTCAACTCTACCGCCAACGTCAACGATCTTTTGCTTACCAGTGAAGAATGGGTGGCATTTAGAGCATATTTCAACTTTAAGTTCTTCTTTAACAGAACCAGTTGTAAAAGTGTTTCCACATGCACACTTAACCACTGCGTCTGTGTGGTATTCTGGATGTATGCCTTGTTTCATATTTTTCACCTCTTCCAATAAGTTAACTTATTATTACTATTATTAAATAGCTATTAAATTATATCATAGCGTAATATGACGGTCAATACAAATTTATGGTAGTAAAAAGCTCTTTTTTACATATGTATTAAATGTTATAATCGATTAAGATAATTAAAAGAAGAGGAGTATTTAAGCATGAGCAAATTATATTTTAGGTATGGAGCAATGAATTCTGGAAAATCTACTCATTTAATGCAAGTGGCGTATAATTATGAAGAACGGGGAATGAATGTAGTTATTATAAAGCCATCTGTTGATAATAAAGGTGGAGATAAAATAGTATCTAGACTTGGTGTGGAAAAAAAAGTAGATATTATGATTTCAGAAAAAGATAATATTTTTGATTTAGTATCAGAATATATAAATCAAAAATCAAAAATTGATTGTCTATTAGTTGACGAAGTACAATTTATGAAATCAAATCAAATAGATCAGTTATTTAAGATTGCTGTTACATTAGATATTCCTATTATATGTTATGGATTAAGAACGGATTTTAAAATGAATGGATTTGAAGGTAGTACAAGATTATTATTATTAGCACATAGCATTGAAGAAATGAAGACAATATGTGCGTGTGGAAAAAAAGCTATATTAAATGGTAGAAAAATTAATGATAAATTTGTATTTCAAGGACAACAAGTGGCAATAGATGAAGAAAATGATGTTCATTATGAATCTTTATGTGGTGAATGTTATTACAAATATAAAAAGATTAATTGAAAAATAAATGATAATTGGGGAGAAGAGATATGAAAAGATGCGATGTCGGAGGTCAAGCAGTTATTGAAGGTGTCATGATGAGAGGTACCAGAGGTTTAGCTACAGCTGTTAGAACTTCAAGAGGAAATATAGAAATAAAGATGGATAAAACAGAATCAATAACTAAAAAATATAAATTTTTAAATATTCCTTTTTTAAGAGGTTTTTTTGTATTAATTGATTCATTAAAAGTTGGAATGAATTCATTAAATTACTCTGCATCGTTTTTTGATGAAGATGAGGAACCTTCAAAATTTGAAAAATGGATTAATAAAAAATTAGGAGATAAATCAAATGATTTAATCATGGCTATGACTTTAATATTTTCATTTATGATATCTATAGCTCTTTTTGTATTATTGCCAACTAGTATAGCAGCTTTGTTTAAAAATTTTACTATATCTCATGTTTTGTTAAATTTTATAGAAGCTATTATTAGAATAATTATACTTATAGGCTATATGTTTATTATAAGTAAATTAGACGATATATATAGAGTTCTAGAATATCATGGAGCAGAGCATAAAACTATATTTTGTTATGAACATGAGGATAAGTTAACTGTGGAAAATGTTAAAAAGTGTAGTAGATTTCATCCTAGATGTGGAACAAATTTTTTATTTTTAATAATGTTTGTTAGTATAATTGTATTTTCTTTTACAGGATGGGGAAGTATCACCGAAAGATTGATATTAAGAATTGTATTAATACCTGTAATTACAGGTATTACTTATGAATTGATAAAATGGTTAGGAAAGAATAACAATTCTTTGGCAAAAGCAATTGCATGGCCAGGATTAAAATTACAATACTTAACTACAAAGGAGCCAGATGATTCTCAGATAGAAGTTGCAATTGCATCACTTAAAGCAGCGGAAGGTATTGAAGATGATGAATAATAAAAATATAGGTGAGTTATTAAATGTAGGAACTGCTATTTTGAAGGAATGTGGAATTAGTACTTCAAGATTAGATGCAGAATTATTATTAGGTAAAGTATTAAATAAAGAAAAGATATATTTAATAACGCATAGAGAAGAAAAAATAGATGAAACAAATGAAAAAATATATATGGAACTTGTTAATAAGAGAAAAGAAAAAATGCCAGTTAAATATATATTAAATGAATGTGAATTTATGAATATGAATTTTTATGTAGAACCAGGAGTACTTATTCCAAGAGCAGATACAGAAATATTGGTTGAGGAAGTTTTAAAATATATAGATGAAAATAATAGCAAAAATATATGTGATTTATGCTGTGGTTCAGGTGCGATAGGAGTAGCTTTAGCTAATTTAAGAAAAGATATTAATGTAGATTTAATTGATTATTATGAAAGTCCAGAAAAAGTTACATTAATTAATATAGAAAAATTTAATGTTTCAGATAGAGCAAGTTTTATAAAGAGTGACCTACTGAATAAAAGCATAAATGAAGCAAAGATATATGATATTATAGTTTGTAATCCCCCATATATAGAAGAATGCGAAATAAATGATTTAATGGAAGATGTTAAAAATTATGAACCACACACAGCTTTGAGTGGTGGAAAAGATGGATTAGATTTTTATAAAAGAATAATAAATGAAAGTATAAGTGTTTTAAATAAAAGCGGAATATTAGCATTTGAAATAGGTTATAATCAAGGTACTGATGTAAAAGGATTAATGGAAGAAAAGAATTTTATTGAAGTAAAAATAATAAAAGATTTAGCAGGATTAGATAGAGTAGTACTAGGAAAATATTATAAATAAGAACTTAAATGTAAAATTATTATAAATTTATTTTTATATAAGAGGGTATAATAAATTTAATTAACTAAAGAATACATTCTATATATACCTGATTATTGATTAAGAGTTTAAAAATATGCTATAATACTAAGTGGTCTTGAATTTAAGGAAATAATATTTCATTTAATAAGACCATATTTAACGAAATTTTTGAAGTGAAATTAAAATATATTATTAAAAATATTTTATATATGATATGTGTAAAAATGAATTACGGAGTGATTAAATGTTATTAGATAAATTAGCCTTTATAGAAAATAAGTATGATGAACTATCAGTTAAAATTAGTGATCCATCAATTATGCAAAATCAAAATGAATGGAGAAAATTATGCAAAGAACAATCTGACCTAGAAATCATTGTTAATGCATATAAAGAATACAAACAAGTAATTGAAGATTTAGAAGTTAATAAAGATATGCTAAACGAAGAAAGCGATAAAGAAATGAAAGAAATGCTTAATGAAGAAATATCATCTTTATCTCAAAGAGAAGTAGAATTAGAAAAAGAAATTCAAATATTATTACTTCCTAAAGATCCAAATGACGATAAGAACGTTTTTGTTGAAATAAGAGGTGGAGCAGGTGGAGAAGAAGCTGCTTTATTTGCATACAATTTATTTAGAATGTATACAAGATACGCTGAAAGACAAAGATGGTCTACAGAAATAATGAGTTTAAATGAAACTGATATTGGTGGTTTTAAAGAAGTTGTCTTTATGATTAAAGGAAATGGAGCATACTCAAAATTAAAGTATGAAAGTGGAGTACATAGAGTTCAAAGAGTTCCAGATACAGAATCTAGTGGAAGAATACATACTTCAACTGTAACAGTAGCAGTATTACCAGAAGTTGATGATGTTGAAATAGAAATAGCAGACAAAGATGTTAGAATAGATGTATTTAGAGCTTCTGGTCATGGTGGACAATGCGTTAATACTACAGACTCAGCTGTAAGAATAACACATTTACCTAGTGGTCTTGTTGTATCATGTCAAGATGAAAAATCTCAATTAAAAAACAAAGAAAAAGCTATGAAAGTTCTTAGATCAAGATTATTTGAAAAAGCAGAACAAGAAAGAGCAGATGGAATAGCTGCAGATAGAAAGAGCCAAGTAGGAACTGGTGATAGAAGTGAAAGAATAAGAACATATAACTATCCACAAGGAAGAATTACTGACCATAGAATAGGATTAACATTATATAAATTAGATTCATTCTTAGATGGGGATGTTCAAGAAATGATAAATGCATTAATAACTGCAGATCAAGCAGAAAAAATGCAAAAAATGGGAAATAGTGAAATGTAAGACATTGCTTTAAATGTCAGACATTATTTAATAGCCTTACATTTTAGAATGTGAGGCTTTTAAATAATAGGGGGTGATGTTATAGATATTTATACTGCTATAAAGAAAGAAAAATCATCTTTAAAAAGATTTATAATATTTATGATAATATTAGCAACTACACTACCGGCAGTTTTATTAATAACTAATCTTTTAAATGTATTTTATTTAATATATTTAACCTTTATTGAATTTTTAATAGTAATTTCTATACTTATTAAATTAAATGGATATAAGGTAGAATACAGATGTAATAATAATCGTCTAACGTTTAAAACAGGAATATTAACAACAACATCGTTAATATTATGTGACAAAGTTGTTTTAGTACATACTAATAAATCGGATTATGATATGGAAATAATTATTATTACAAGTGTCTCATTTAAAAATAGTCTATTGAGAACTGTAGATGCTAATTTTCTTAAAAGACATCCTAAAATAAAAAAGGAATATGATAAGATACAGGAGAAAAATCCAAATAAAACCTATTATTTTCAAATAGTAAGAAAAGGCGGATTAAAGAAGTATTTATTATTAGACTGCATATATAGAAATTGTGTTAAAGCTATATATACTGATTATAGTATACAAAATATAAAGATTGCACGAGGACAAACAATAGTTTAAAGAAAGAAGGCACATATTTTGAATACCAATATTATAAAAATTAATAATATTATTGATGATGAAGAAAAAATGAAAGAAGCAGCACAAATAATAAAAAATGGTGGCATAGTTGCTTTTCCAACAGAAACTGTATATGGATTAGGTTCTGATGCGTTAAATGAAGATGCTGTTAAAAAAATTTTTATAGCTAAAGGAAGACCTCAAGATAATCCTTTAATTGTTCATGTTGCATCAAAAAATATAGAAAATTTAGTTGAAGATATACCAGAAATAGCTCAAAAATTAATAGACAAATATTGGCCAGGTCCATTAACATTAATTTTAAAGAAGAAGTCTATAATTCCTAATATGACTAGTGCAAATTTAGATACTATAGGAATAAGAATGCCTAATAATGAAATAGCATTAAAATTAATAGAGATGTCTAATACGGTTATTGCAGCACCATCTGCTAATATAAGTGGAAGACCTAGCCCGACAGATGTAGAAAGATGCATAGAAGATTTGTCAGGTAGAGTAGACTGTATAGTCGGTGGAAATAAAAGTGATATAGGATTAGAATCAACAATATTAGATTGTACAGTTAATCCACCATTAGTATTAAGACCAGGTGGAATAACTTTAGAAATGTTAAAACAGATAGATAATAAAATAGAAATAGATGGAGCTATAATGAAAAAGAGTACTGGTGATTTAAAACCAAAAGCACCAGGAATGAAATATAGACACTATGCACCTAAAGCTAAAGTTAAGATAATTTCAGGTGAAAGAAAAAAAACTATTGAAAAAATGAAAGAAATGGTAGATTATTATATAGATAATAATAAAAAGGTGTGTATACTTACAATACAAGAAAATGAAAAAGAATATAATAAAGGAATCAAAGTAGTACTAGGCAGTAGAGAAAATTTACTTATGGTTGCACAAAATTTATTTGAATCATTAAGAAAATGCGATGATTTAGGTGCAGATGTAATATTAGCAGAGGCTTATGAAGAAAAAGGTGTAGGAATAGCTATTATGAATAGACTAAATAAAGCCGCTGGATTTGATATTATAGAAGTATAATTTTACAAGAATATATAAATAAGATTTTGATTATTGCTTAAAATAAGAGGAAGATAAAGTTTAATAATCTGCTTTTTCTTCTTTTTTTATGAATAGATATATTATAGTATGGAGGTTTTGATTATGAAATTAGCAATCGGATGCGATCATGGTGGATTTGAATTAAAACAAGAAATTATAAAATTTCTAGAAAGTGAAGGACATGAAGTTAAAGATTTTGGTACACATTCAACAGAATCTTGCGATTATCCAGATATAGCATTACCAGTAGCAGAAGCTGTTGTAGCTAAGGAATTCGAACTTGGAATATTAGTTTGTGGTACAGGAATAGGTATAGGAATTGCTGCTAATAAGGTTGCAGGTATAAGAGCTGCATTATGTTCAGATACTTTTAGTGCACATGCAACAAGACAACATAATAATGCAAATATATTAACATTAGGTCAAAGGGTTGTTGGAACTGGTCTTGCTTTAGACATAGTAAAAACTTTTATATCATCTAAGTTTGAAGGTGATAGACATCAAAAGAGAATAGATAAGATTAGTGAAATAGAAGCTAAACACAGTAAATAATATTAAATTTAATATATTTAAACATTTAATTTTGGAGGGATAAATATGAGTAAAGTAATTGAAGTTAATCATCCATTAGTGCTACATAAGCTTTCGATGGTAAGAAGTAAGGATACAGGATCAAAGGATTTTAAGGAATTAGTAAAAGAAATCTCAATGTTACTAACTTATGAAGCAACAAGAGATATAAATATGGATGAAGTAGAAATTGAGACTCCTGTTTGTAAAACAAAATGTAGAGTTGTTTCTGGAAAGAAAATGGCTATAGTGCCTATTTTAAGAGCAGGTCTTGGAATGGTTGATGGTGTTCTTAGTTTAATACCAGCTGCTAAAATCGGTCATATAGGATTATATAGAGATGAAGAAACATTACAACCAGTAGAATATTTTTGTAAGCTTCCAAAAGATATAGAAGAAAGAGATGTTATAGTTGTAGATCCAATGCTTGCTACAGGTGGTTCAGCAGCAGATGCATTAACTATGTTAAAAGAAAAAGGGGCTAAGAATTTAAAACTAATGTGTTTAATTTCAGCTCCAGAAGGAATAGAATTAGTACAACAAAAACATCCTGATGTAGATATATATGTAGCTTCTGTAGATGAAAAATTAAATGAAAAAGGTTATATAGTTCCTGGATTAGGCGATGCCGGAGACAGATTATTCGGAACTAAATAATATTTTATATTATTACAAAAGGAGTATCTTAAATAAAAATTTTAAAGATACTCCTTTTAAATTTATCTGTTATAATTAACATAAATAATGTTATTTTTAGGAGAATTAAAAATGGAAAGAACAATCAAAGAGAATTATTATTTAGATATTGCTGAAACTGTATTGGAAAGAGGTACATGCCTAAGAAGAAATTATGGCTCAATAATAGTTAAAAATGATGAAATAATATCAACAGGATATACCGGAGCTCCAAGAGGAAGAAAGAACTGTATAGATATTAATAGTTGCATAAGAGAAAAATTACAAGTCCCTAGAGGAACACATTATGAACTTTGTAGAAGTGTACATAGTGAAGCTAATGCTATAATTAGTGCATCACGAAGAGATATGATTGGAGCAACATTATATCTAGTAGGAAGAGATGTTAAGACAAGAGCATATGTGGAAAATGCTAATTCTTGTTCTATGTGTAAAAGACTTATAATTAATGCCGGAATTTCTTATGTTGTTATAAGAAAGGATAAAGAAGATTACATTAAAATAGATGTAGAAGATTGGGTAAAAAATGATGATTCATTAAACATAAATGAGGACTTTGGTTATTAAAAAATTATATAGATTAAATTTAGAATATATACAAACATAATGCAAAAAATATTAACAAGAATTAATAGATTTTTATATATAAAAAATAAGTATGTAAGATCTATTATCGCAGATTGGAGGAAATACTATGAGTAAAAAGAAAGTTATAACTATATTTGGAACGAGACCTGAAGCAATAAAAATGGCTCCATTAGTTCAAGAGCTAAAAAAAAGAGAAGAAATAGAATCTAAGGTGTGCGTTACAGCTCAACACAGAGAAATGTTGGATCAAGTTTTAGAGTTATTTAATATAAAACCAGACTTTGATTTAAATATAATGAAAACAAGACAAACTTTAACTGGAATAACAAATAAAGTATTAGAGGGATTAGAAGAAATATTTGAACAAGAAAAGCCGGATATGATATTAGTACATGGAGATACTACAACAACTTTTGCAGGAGCATTAGCAGCATTTTATAAGCAAATAAAAGTTGGTCATGTAGAAGCTGGACTTAGAACGTTTAATAAATATTTCCCATTTCCTGAAGAAATGAATAGAAGGCTAACAGGAAACTTGTCTGATTTACATTTTGCACCGACAAAAAGTTCTAAAGAGAATTTATTAAAAGAGGGTGTTTCAGAAGATATTATTTATATAACTGGAAACACTGTTATAGATGCTATGAAGTATACAGTAGAGGAAAATTATGAATTTGAAAATGATGAATTAAAGAAAATAGATTTTAATAAAAAAGTTATAATGGTAACGGCTCATAGAAGAGAAAATTGGGGTGAAGGAATAAATAATATTTGTGATTCATTAAAGCAAATCGTTTTAAATAATGAAGATGTTGAATTAGTATATTTAGTTCATTTGAATCCAATTGTTAAAGATGTAGTGTTTGAAAAATTAGGCAATTTAGACAGAGTTCATTTATTACCACCATTAGATACTAAAGAAACTCATAATTTAATGAATAAATCATATTTAGTTATGACTGATTCAGGTGGATTACAAGAAGAAGCACCACATTTAGGAAAACCAGTATTAGTATTAAGAGATGTTACAGAAAGACCAGAAGCAGTACAATATGGAACAGTTAAACTAGTTGGTACTGATGTAGAAAAAATAGTTAGTGAAGCAAATAAATTATTAAATGATGTTGATGCATATAGTAGTATGAGTAAAGCAGTAAATCCATACGGAGATGGTGTTGCTTCAATTAGAATAGTAGATTCTATATTGAGATATTTTGAGTTAAGTGAAAAAGAAGTTGAAGAATTTAAAATATAAATATAAACTTTGTCTAAAATTTAACAATAAAGTCTTGATTAATAAAAAAAATAAATGTATAATTATGTTATGTTAATAATTTAACGATAAGGATATTAAACATATATAATTTTTAGGAGGATTTACACATGAAAGAAGTAGTTATTGTAAGTGCAGTAAGAACAGCTCTTGGAAGCTTTGGTGGATCATTAAAAACTGTTCCAGCAGTAGAATTAGGAGCAACTGTAATTAAAGAAGCTGTAAACAGAGCTGGTATTAAACCAGAAGCTGTTGAAGAAGTTATAATGGGTAATGTTATACAAGCTGGTTTAGGACAAAATCCAGCTAGACAATCATCTGTTAAAGCAGGATTACCAGTAGAAATTCCATCAATGACAATCAACAAAGTTTGTGGTTCAGGATTAAGAGCAGTTAGTTTAGCAGCTCAAATGATAAAAGCAGGAGATGCTGATGTTATAGTTGCTGGTGGTATGGAAAACATGTCAGCAGCACCATATGTATTACCAGGTGCTAGATGGGGCCAAAGAATGGGCGACGCTAAAATGACAGATACTATGATAAAAGATGGATTATGGGATGCATTTAACAACTATCATATGGGTGTTACTGCTGAAAATATCGCAAAACAATGGGGATTAACTAGAGAAGAACAAGATGCTTTCTCAGCTTCATCTCAACAAAAAGCTCAAAAAGCAATTGAAACTGGAAGATTTAAAGATGAAATAGTTCCAGTTATGATTCCACAAAGAAAGGGAGAACCAAAAGTATTTGATACTGATGAATTCCCAAGATTTGGAACAACTAAAGAATCTTTAGCTAAATTAAAACCAGCCTTCATTAAAGAAGGAACAGTAACAGCAGGTAATGCTTCAGGAATAAATGATGGAGCAGCAGCTTTCGTTGTTATGAGTGCTGAAAAAGCAGCAGAATTAGGAGTTAAGCCATTAGCTAAAATACTTTCTTACGGATCAAAAGGATTAGATCCATCTATAATGGGATATGGACCATTCCATGCAACTAAGAAAGCTTTAGAAGAAGCTAACTTAACAATAGATGATATGGATTTAATCGAAGCTAATGAAGCTTTTGCAGCTCAAAGTTTAGCAGTTGCTAGAGATTTAAAATTCGATATGGAAAAAGTTAATGTTAACGGAGGAGCTATCGCATTAGGACATCCAGTTGGAGCATCTGGTGGTAGAATTCTTGTTACATTACTTCATGAAATGGAAAAAAGAGATGCTAAAAAAGGTTTAGCAACACTTTGTATAGGTGGAGGAATGGGAACTGCTCTTATAGTTGAAAGACTATAATTAGTAGTACTAATTACTCTTAAGAAAATTGCTATGATTATTAATCATAGCAATTTTTTTACTCTTTAGGAATTTATATTATTAAAGAATTTGTGGATAACTTTTAGAATACCGTTTTTTAAAGTTTAAAAGGTTTATAAAATCTAGGTTAAGGTAAATGTTTAGTTGAAAATTGAGACTGGAAAGTTAAATGAAAGGTTCTTAATAAGTATTTTAAAGCATATTATCTTAGAAAGATTAAGGATTTTAATCATAATTTTAAAATTCTAGTTATTAATTTTTAATTAAATTAATAAATAAGATTTAAAGATTGTAATTTACAAATAAAAAGTTAATTTATAAGTGTAGTTTTTTTTATACAGTAATAATAAATTATTATAATTTATTATAATAAAAGGTAATAAAATTACATAACATAAATATAATAGTTATGAATGAATTCCTACAAATTTCAAATTTTGCTCTATTTAATGGTATATGTAATAAGAATATATGCAAGATGTAAAGAACAATATTGAATTAAATAATTATAAATACTACTTAATAAAGTGATTATAAGCCTGTAACTGGGTTTATCAATGAATATTAAAAAAAAAAATTGAATAAAGCAAATTTTTTATATTCATTAGTACAAAAACAAAAACGACAACGTTTTACAAAATTACAAAAAAATCCAACAAAAAAATTGAATAAAGTTTAATAAAACTTGTATATTCATGTAAAATAACATCAGAAAACGATACCATAAAAAAAAAGAAAATATTCAAAAAAATGAATATTCTGATAATTGCAAGAACTGATGTTGATTATTTTATTTTTAAAGATAATCTGATTAAATGAGAAATTTACCTGCATATACCAAAGGAAATAGAAGATAAACACATATTACGAGAATAAAAAGCAATTTATTACTATAAATAGTATTTTATTAAACATTGATATGGTTATATAATATCTCATATTGAAGTCAAGAGGAGAGAGTTATGAATAGAGAGCCGATTAAACTTCTTAAAGATATGATTAAATTAGATTTAAGGGGTGGACTTTTAGTATCTTTAATTATAAGTATCCTTTTTTCTTTTAAGGATGCAAGTATATATTTAGCAGGTATTATAGTATCTTTAATTAACTTTACGATAAATGTGTATATTACCAGAAGTTTTTTAGGATATAGTAATAAAAATAAATACATAACTATGAGTGTACCATTAAAAATAGGTATTGTAATTTTAGCATCATTACCTTTTATAAAAAATGTAGAATACATTTCTTGTTATATGTGTGGCTTTATCTCACATTATGTATTTTTAACATTTAACTGTATAAACAGTAAGAAAGGAAGTGTTTAAAGTGGAACCCAGTAAGGTTGTATTTTCCTTTAAAATTGGAGATTTCCCAGTAGATATTATTCCAGAAGTAATAGTTCAATGGATAATAATTCTAGCTGTAGCAATAACGGCATATTTACTAACAAGGAATTTAAAACAAAAGCCAGATAAGAAACAAGCTGCATTAGAAAAGTTTTATGAAACAGTAACTTCACTTGTTAGTAATACTATGGGAGAAAGTTATGTAGGGTTTGTACCCTATGTAGGTACATTGATAATTTACTTACTATTATTAAATTTTACAGGATTAGTTGGTATAAAACCGCCAACACAAAACTTAAGTGTAACTGTTGGTCTTGCAATTACAACATTTGTAGTTATTAATTTTACTGCAATTAAGAGAAATGGCTTAGGCAAATATTTAAAAGGTTTTGGACATCCATTTATAGGTATGTTACCTATAAATATTATGGAAAGAGTTATGTTACCTGTATCTTTAGCACTCAGACTTTTTGGTAACATGTTAGCAGCGACAATTTTAGTTGATTTAGTATACAAAGCATTAGGACATATAGGCATGGTAGCTCAAATTGGTTTACCAATAATAGTCCATGGATATTTTGATTTGTTTGATGGAACAATCCAAATGCTAGTATTTACTATGTTAACTATAATTAATATTAAAACAACAGCAGAACATTAGTGAAAAATTATTTATTTTAAGGAGGAATTACGATGGATTTAGCAGTTATCGGAGCAGGTATTGCTGTATTAACAGGATTAGGGGCAGGTATTGGAATTGGTATAGCTACAGGAAGGGCTACAGAAGCAATTGCAAGACAACCAGAAGCAGCAAGTAAAATTCAAACTGCATTAATCATAGGAGCTGGACTTGCAGAAGCAACAGCTATTTATGGATTAATAATTGCATTTATGATATTAACAAAATAATATTTATGAGTTGATTATATTGACTCCGAAGGGAGGATATAGATAAGTATATGGAAACTAATTATTCAGTAATTTTTATGACAATAATTAACTTTTGTATTCTAGTTGCTATTTTAAAGCATTTTTTCTGGGATAAAATAAAAGGTATAATTAATGAAAGACAAGATTTTGTTGATGAACAATTATTAAAAGTTGATGAAGACTCAGAAAAAGCAAGAATGTATCTACTAGAAAATCAAAGAATATTGCAAACAGCTAAAGAAGAAGGTAAAAAAATTACCGAAAGTCAAAAAGAAAAAGCTAATAAAGTATATGATGAAATAGTTGAAGATGCTAATGAAGAAGCTAAATCGTTATTAGAAAGAGCTAAAACTGATATACAACGCGAAAAAGAAAAAGCTGAGTATGAAATAAAAAAACAAGCAGTAGATTTAGCTATAGAACTTTCAATTAAGGCTTTAGAAGAAAACATAGACGAAAGTAAACATAGAGAACTTATAAGCGATTTTATTACTAAGGTAGGTATGTAGCTATGTATGAATACTTAGATAGGCGATATGCATTAGCACTTTACCAAGTTGCTGAAAAAAAAGGAAAAGTGGATGAATACTTACAAGATTTAAGAGAAATTTGTGAGATTATTGAAAATAATCATGAATTTCATGAAGTAATAAAACATCCTCAAATAAGTACAAAGAAAAAAAAGAAAACATTTATTAGTATTTTTAAAAACAAGATTGATGAAGAGTTACTTTCTTTTCTTCTTATATTAATTGAAAAAGATAGAATACTTTATCTTAGAGAAAAATTAAATGAGATGGAAAAGATAGATCTTGAAAGAAAAAATACATTAAAAGGTATTATAAAAACAGCTATACCACTTTTATCAAATGAACTTGATAACTTAAGAAATATTTTTCAAAAGAAATATGATAAAAATATTTTATTTGAAACTGAAGTAGATCGTAATTTATTAGGTGGAGTTTATGTAAGAGTTGGTAATGATGTAATAGATGATACTGTCAAATCTAAAATAGAAGAAATGAAAGATTTAATGCTTAAACAGAAATAGAGGTGAATCCATGAATATTAAGCCAGAAGAAATAACTTCTATTATCAAAAAAGAGATAGAAAAATATGAAAAACAAATAAAAACAGTAGATTCTGGTACTATAATTCAAGTCGGAGATGGAGTTTCAAGAGTTTATGGATTAGATAACTGTATGGAAGGCGAATTACTAGAATTTCCAAATGATGTATATGGAATGGCTTTAAATCTAGAACAAGACAATGTCGGATGTGTTCTTTTAGGAAATGAAGAAGGTATAAAAGAAGGAGATATTGTTAAGGGTTCAGGAAAAATAGTTGAAGTTCCAGTAGGTGAAGCGTTAATAGGTAGAGTTGTTAATTCATTAGGTGAAGAACTTGATGGAAAAGGCCCAATAAACACAAATCAAACTAGACCTATAGAAGTTAAAGCACCTAGCATCATAGATAGAAGTTCTGTTAATGAACCATTACAAACAGGAATTAAAGCTATTGACTCAATGATACCAATAGGTAAAGGTCAAAGAGAACTTATAATAGGCGATAGACAAACAGGAAAAACAGCACTTGTTATAGATACTATATTAAATCAAAAAGGAAAAGATGTAATATGTATTTATGTAGCTATTGGACAAAAACAATCTACAGTTGCACATATAGTTAATACATTAACTGAAATGGGTGCTATGGATTATAGTATAATAGTAAGTTCAACAGCAGCAGATTCTGCTCCATTACAATATCTTGCTCCATATGCAGGATGTAGTATTGGTGAATACTTCATGAATCAAGGAAAAGATGTATTGATAGTTTATGATGATTTATCTAAGCACGCAGTAGCTTATAGAACAATGTCATTACTTCTTAGAAGACCGCCAGGCAGAGAAGCTTATCCAGGAGATGTTTTCTATATTCATTCAAGATTGCTTGAAAGAGCAGCTAAATTATCAGATGAAAAAGGTGGAGGATCACTAACAGCTCTTCCTATAATAGAAACTCTAGCTGGAGACATAACAGCATATATACCAACAAATGTTATATCAATTACAGATGGTCAAATATTCTTAGAATCTGATTTATTCAATTCTGGGCAAAGACCTGCTGTTAATGCTGGTATATCAGTATCAAGAGTTGGTGGTAATGCTCAAATTAAAGCAATGAAGCAAGTAACAGGTACATTAAGACTAGAACTTGCACAATATAGAGAATTAGCAGCATTTGCTCAATTTGGATCAGATTTAGATAAAGATTCTAAAAAGAGACTTGAAAAAGGTAAGAGATTGGTAGAAATATTAAAACAAGATCAATACAAACCTTTAGAAGTTGAAAAACAAATTGTTATATTATATACAGCAGTTAATGATTTCTTATCTGATATAAAAGTAGAACATATAAAGAAATTTGAAAAAGAATTGTTAGAATATGTAGATACTCATTATAGAGAATTAGGAAAACAAATTGCTGAAGAAAAAGTTTTAACAGATGAAATAAAAGCTAAATTAGAAGTAGCGATAGTTGAGTTTAAAAAGATATTTTTACAAGAAGCATAGCTTAGTTTTAAGCTATGCCCTTCTTTAGGAGGTAGAAAGTATGGGTTCAGCTGGACTTATAGAAATTAAACGAAGAATAAAGTCAGTAGAAAGTACAAGAAAAATAACTAATGCTATGGGACTTGTTGCCACTTCTAAGTTAAGAAAAACTAGAAAAGAATTATTAACAAATAAAAAGTTTTTTGAAGAAACTGAAAAAATTATAGAAAAGCTTGCATCAACTATTTCAGGAGATGATGATAATATTTATTTTAAATCTAACAAAAGTAAGTATAAATTATACATTTTAGTATCATCAGATACAGGCTTATGTGGTAGTTATAATAACACTGTAGTATCTTACTTAGATAGTTTAATTAGAGATGAAAAAGAAAACATAAAAGTAATTACTGTTGGAAGTAAAGGCTTAAGTTATATAAAAAGAATAGGTCTTGATACAGTAGCCGATTATGTTGATATACCAGATATACCAACAGTAAAGGAAGTTAAAATTGTTTTTGAAAATGCTCTTAAAATGTATAAAGATGGAGAAGTTTCAGAAATTAATGTTGCATACTTAGATTTTGTTTCTCCAGTAAAACAAGAACCAAAAGCAGAAAAACTTTTACCAATAGAAAAAATTACTAGTGTATCAGAAGAATTTATAACTGAACCTAATAATGAAGAAGTTTTAATTAATGCATTAAATATTCATTTAAAAGGTAAGTTTAGAAATATTTTATTAAGTGCTAAATGTAGTGAACAAAGTTCAAGAATGACAGCAATGGACGGAGCTACTCAAAATGCAAATGATATATTAGATAATTTAAATCTAAAATACAACAGAATAAGACAACAAATTATTACCCAAGAAATATCAGAAATAGTTGGAGGAGCAGAAGCTCAAAAATAGTAAGGAGGTATTTTTATGCCTGGTAAAATTGGAAAAGTAGTTCAAGTAATTGGACCAGTAGTTGATATAAAGTTTGATTCAGATTCTCTTCCAAATTTATACAATGCAATTAGTATCGATATGGGAGAAAGAACGCTAATTGCTGAAGTTGAGCAACATGTTGGTGATGATATAGTAAGAACAATTGCTATGGAAGCAACTGAAGGATTAAAAAGAGGAATGGATGCAATTGATACGGAAAAAGCTATTTCTGTACCAGTAGGAGAAGCTGTATTAGGAAGACTTTTTAATGTATTAGGAAAGCCTATTGACAATGCAGGAGATGTAGATGCTGAAGAGATTTATCAAATTCATAGACCAGCACCAAGCTTTAAAGATCAAGCCGTTGAACCAGAAATGTTTGAAACAGGTATCAAGGTTATAGATTTGCTTGCACCATATCAAAGAGGTGGAAAAATAGGTCTTTTTGGTGGAGCCGGAGTTGGAAAAACAGTATTAATTCAAGAATTAATAAACAATATAGCTAAAGAACATGGTGGATTATCAGTATTTACTGGAGTTGGAGAAAGATCAAGAGAAGGTAATGATCTTTACCATGAAATGAAAGATTCAGGCGTTATAAATAAAACAGCCTTAGTATTTGGTCAAATGAATGAGCCACCTGGTGCTAGAATGAGAGTTGCATTAACAGGTTTAACTATGGCTGAATATTTTAGAGATAAAGGTCAAGATGTATTATTATTTATAGATAACATATTTAGATTTACTCAAGCTGGATCAGAAGTTTCAGCATTACTTGGAAGAATACCATCAGCTGTTGGTTATCAACCAACATTAGCAACTGAAATGGGTGCACTTCAAGAAAGAATTACATCAACTAAGAGTGGTTCTATAACATCTGTTCAAGCAGTTTATGTTCCTGCTGATGACTTAACAGACCCAGCACCAGCAACAACATTCTCACATCTAGATGCAACAACAGTTCTATCAAGAAGTATAGTTGAATTAGGAATATATCCAGCAGTAGATCCACTAGAATCTTCATCTAGAATATTAGATCCTAGAATTGTTGGTGAAGAACATTATAATGTGGCTACAAAAATTAAGAACATACTTGAAAGATATAAGGAATTACAAGATATCATAGCTATATTAGGTGTAGATGAATTATCTGATGAAGATAAGGCAGTAGTTTCTAGAGCAAGAAAAGTACAAAGATTTTTATCACAACCATTTACAGTAGGTGAACAATTTACAGGAATGCCTGGAAAATATGTTTCTGTAAAAGAAACAATAAGAGGGTTTAAAGAAATTTTAGAAGGTAAATATGATGATTTACCAGAATCAGCATTCTTATTCATTGGTTCAGTTGATGAAGCTGTACAAAAAGCTAAAAGTTTAGCATAGGGAGATGATTAGTATGGCTGATACCTTTTTATTAAAGATTGTTACCCCTGATAAAGACGTATTTAATGGTAATATAAAAAGAATATTTTTAAGAAATAGTATAGGAAGATTAGAGATATTAGCAAATCATGCTAATATGGTAACAAGTACGATATCATCTATTGTAGAATTTACAGATGCTGAAGGAAAAGATAAAAAGCTATTTGTTTCTAAAGGAATCGCAAGTATGTTTAATAATGAAATGACAATTTTTAGTGATTCTGCTGAATTTTCTGACGATATTGATTTAAATAGAGCAGAAAAAGCAAAAGAAAGAGCTGAAAAAAGATTACTTGAAGGAAATAAATACGATAAAGAAAGAGCAGAATTAGCATTATTAAAATCTATTGAGAGAATAAACTTAAAAAAAATGAATTAAAAAGCTTGAGAGGAATATCCTCTTAAGCTTTTTTTTAGCTTTTATTTGGCACAAATTAGCGAAAAATTTATATATTGATATTATAAACTTAACTAAATAAATGGAATAAAAAATTAAATAGCTGTTCATAATTAAAAAATGAATAGGGGGTATAAATATGAAGTTTAAATATAGTTTATTTTTGCTCATATTATTTTTATTTTTTAATATGGCAGCTATTTCAGCTAAGGACATTAATAGTGAATCTTTTTATACTTTAGAAAATAGCATAGTTAATGAAAGTTATTTTGAAGAAAACGGATTAAAAGTACAATTTAAAACTAAAAAAAATATTAATGTAGAACAAATATTTTTAAAAAAATATTTAATTAATGAATTAAAAGGAAAATATACTAAAGCTGATGATAGAAGTTTTGATGTTTCTAATGAAAATATTAAAGCTTGTGTTAATTTGTGGGAAAAAGATAGCTACACATATGTTGAAGTAACTTTAATAAATACAAATTCTAAATATGATACAAAACATTTAGAGGAATTAGTAGAGAACATAAAAAAAACCAACGTGGAAGATGTGCAAATATTTTTATATTATAAAGGAAGAATAGATAATGATAAATCATTAAATGATTTTAGTGAATTAATATCTCTTGTGAATTTAAATATGTTGAGTATTAGCAATGGTTATACAGGAACTGGGATTTCAAAATTAGGTGAAAAGATGAATTTTGCACTAGTTAGCTATAATGACAAATCTTATATAATTATTGGAACACCTATAATATTTACAACATACTAGTACAACCAAAATAAATATACAATTTATTTTGGTTGTTTAACAATTAATTATGGAGGATAATATGGAAAAAATAATAGTTAAAGGTGTAAAAAAACTAGAAGGTGAAGTTGATATAAGTTGTGCTAAAAACTCAGTTTTACCTATAATTGCAGCTACTATATTATGTCCAGAAGATATTACTATAAACAACACACCTATGTTGGAAGATGTAGAAGTTATTTGTCAATTGTTATCTCAATTAAATTGTAATATTAGTTTTTCAAAAATAAATAATAAATTAAAAATTAATACTAAAAATTTAAATCCTGTTGATGCTAATACTGATCTTATTAGAAAAATGAGAGCATCATTTTTGATAATGGGTCCTATGCTATCAAGATTTGGATATTGTAAATTATCACTACCTGGTGGATGTAATATTGGAAGTAGACCTATAGATTTACATCTAAAAGGATTCAAAGCTCTTGGGGCTGATATTAATATTGGTCATGGCTTTGTTGAAGTTAAAGCTAAAAATTTAGTGGGAAATAGAATATATTTAGACTTTCCATCAGTAGGTGCAACTGAAAACATTTTAACAGCATCAATATTAGCAAATGGAACAACGATAATAGAAAATGCAGCAGAAGAACCTGAAATCGAAGATTTAGCAAGATTTTTAAATAGTATGGGAGCTAATATAGAAGGTGCAGGAAGAGGAAAGATAACTATACATGGAGTAAAAGAATTAAAAGGAATAAGTTATACCCCTATATACGATAGAATTGAAGCAGGAACATTTATGATAGCAGCAGGAATAACAAATAGTATTATAAAAATTAATGGAGTAAATGAAGATCACTTAAGGCCTGTCATAGAAAAACTAAAAGAATGTGGAATTGAATTTAATAGATTAAAGAATGATTCAATTATAGTAGATGGTACAGGAGAAAAAAGACCAGTTGATATAAAAACATTACCATATCCAGGCTTTCCAACTGATATGCAAGCTCAAATGATGAGTTTATTATGTTTAACTAAAGGAACAAGTATTATAACTGAAACTATATTTGAAAATAGATTTATGCATGTTACAGAATTATTAAGAATGGGAGCTAATATAAAAATTGATGGGAGAACTGCTATAATTGATGGTGCACCTAAGCTAACTGGAGCTAAAGTAAAAGCAACAGATTTAAGAGCAGGAGCAGCAATGATATTAGCAGGATTAGCTGCAGAAGGAGAAACAGAAATAGGAGATATATATCATATAGATAGAGGATATGTTAATGTAGAAGAAAAATTTAGGAAGCTTGGTGCTGAAATCTATAGAATAGATGTATAAATAAAGGGTGAGAGTAAATTCTTACCCTTTAAAATTATATTTTATATATTTAATGGCTTAACATAATTCTTGATTTTGAGCATATATTTAGATGTAGGGTATGGGAGGAAAGAGTTATGAGGAGTAACAAATTTAATAAAGATATAAAGTTAATAATACTAATAACATTAATAATACTTATAATATTAATATTATCCCCAATAGTTTTTTTAAATTCTGATTTTAACATATTTAAACCATTTGAAATTAATAACAGTGTAGTGAAAGAAACATATAAAATAGAGCTGCCTAAAAATAAAAAGGTTAAATTATATAGAAAAGATAAAGACAAGCTTGATGAAATAGATATAGAAGAATATATTATTGGAGTAGTGGCAAGTGAAATGCCAGCTAATTTTGATGAAGATGCATTAAAAGCACAAGCTGTAGCTGCAAGAACTTATTATATAAACAAACTCAACAATCCTTGTAAAGAAGCCAGCGAGAGTGAAGGTGAAATATGTGATACGACTCATTGTCAAGTATATATGGACAAGAATGAGAGAATGAAAAAGTGGAGTGAAAAAGATGGTAATAAAAATTGGGATAAGATAAAAAAAGCAGTTAAAGATACAGAAGGACAAGTACTTGTTTATGATGGAAAAGTGTTGGAATATCCACAATTTTTTGCAATTAGTTCAGGAAAAACAGAAAGTGCTAAAGATGTATTTTCAAATGATATACCATATTTAAAATCTACAGATAGTACAGGTGAAGAAATTGCTCCTAAATACAAAAGCTTTATAGAAGTTAATTTAGATGATTTCATAGATAAAATAAATAAAAATTATTCTAATTTAAATTTATTAAAAAATAATATAGGTTCTAGTATGAATATAGATTCATATACAGAGGGGGGAGCAGTAAAAGAATTAAAGATAGGTGATCAAATTATAAAGGGAACTGAATTTAGAAAATTATTTAATTTAAATTCCACAAATTTTAATTGGACAATAAAAGATAATATTATAAAAATAGATTGTACTGGATATGGTCATGGAGTTGGAATGAGTCAGTGGGGGGCTAATGCTATGGCTAAAGATGGTAAAAAATATAATGAAATATTAACTCATTATTATGATGGGGTTGGAATAAAAAATATAACTTATAAATAATTTGAATTTATTGGAAATATATAAATTCAAAATTAAATTATAAGAAAACAAGCTATATTATTAAAAATAAATAATATGGCTTGTTTTTTTATTTTTTAATTTATATATAAAAAAACAGTATTAGTGTATTAATTTCTACAAAAGGGAAATAATGAAAAAAGGAGGTGTTAATATGGACAAAAATTTTAAAGGAAAGTTTAGAGACTTATTAAGAAAGGAGAGCTTTTATATTGCTTTATTTCTATGCCTTTGCGTTATGGCTGCTGTAGGAACTGTTTCTTATAAAAGAATAAGTAACCAACATGAAGTTGCAAAGGTTCAACAACCAGAAAAAGAGCTAACTTTAAATATTAATGATAAAAGCGTTACAAATGAAATTCCAAATGCGGAGAGAGTAGAGAATACTGCAAAAGATGAACCTAAGGTAAATAAAGAAACTGCTTCTAAGGAAACTGCTAAAAGTGTTGCTTCAACAACAGTTAACTTATCAAATCCAATAGAGGGAAAAATAAGTAGAGGATATACTTATCCAGCACCAGTAAAAGTAGAAGATAATTTATACAGAACTATAAGAGGTGTAAATATAAGTTCTAAAATTGGAACAGAAGTTAAAGCAGCTGCAGATGGAATTGTTGATGTTGTAGAAAATGCAGGCGTTGAAGAGGGTACAGTAGTAGAAATTAAACATGCCAATGGATTAAAGACAAGGTATGGAAATCTTGATAAAAATGTTTCTGTAAAAGCTGGAGATAAAGTTACAGCCAATCAAGTAATCGCTAAAATTGGAGATACAGCTAAATTATATGATAAAGAAACATTTGGTGAATATTTGAATTTACAAGTAATTAATCCAAATGGAGAACAAGTAAATCCAGAAAAATATATTAAACTTAAATAAAAGTTTAAGGAAAAAATTCTTACTAAATGAATAACTCAATAATTATTATTGAGTTATTCTTAAAATATTATTTTAAGGAGGTTGTATAGTTTGAAGGATTATATAGAGGAAAGAGTGTTAGAAGTTGCTAAATATATTATAGATTCAAAAGCCACAATAAGAAAGACTGCAAAAGTTTTTGGGGTTAGTAAAAGTACTATTCACAAAGACATGACAGAAAGATTGCCTAAAATAAATCCTATAATAGCAGAAGAAACCCATACAATATTAGAATTAAATAAAGCTGAACGTCATATTAGAGGTGGAAAAGCTACAAAAATGAAGTATAAAGCTATTGAACGATAAACATAATAGGTTTATAATATAGAATTAGTAGAAAAATGTTATTAATGGTAAGAATATGCGATTTAGGAGTGAATGATGAATGTGGTTTTGGAGAACTGGGACAGACCTTGGAATTGATTTAGGTACAGCTACTGTGCTAGTTTATGTAAAAGGCAAAGGTGTAATATTAAAAGAACCATCTGTAGTAGCCATAAATAAAAATAATAATAAATTATTGGCTGTGGGTGAAGAAGCAAGAAGAATGATAGGTCGTACGCCTGGAAATATAGTTGCTGTTCGTCCATTGAGAGATGGGGTTATTTCAAATTATGATATAACAGAAAGAATGTTAAAAGAATTTATAAGAAAAGCGTGCGGAAAGAGAAATATTACAGCGCCTAAGGTTATGGTCTGTGTACCTTCTCAAGCTACAGAAGTTGAAAAAAGAGCTGTTATTGATGCAGCAAGAAATTCTGGAGCGAAAACAGTTCATTTAATTGAAGAACCATTGGCAGCAGCAATTGGTGCAGGCATTGATATAACAAAGCCTAATGGAAACATGGTTATAGATATAGGTGGAGGAACTTGTGATATAGCTGTTATTTCATTAGGTGGAATAGTTGAGAGATCTTCAATTAAGATTGCAGGAGACAAATTTACTGAAGCAATCATAAAATATGTAAGAAATAAATACAAAATAATGATTGGAGAAAAAACGGCTGAAGATTTAAAAATAGGTATAGGTTCAGCGTTTAAAGGTTCTAGAAGTTTAACTGCTAAGATGAAGGGAAGAAACCTAGTAACAGGATTGCCAGATGAGTTAGAAATAGGCACAGAAGAAATTAGAGAAGCATTAGAAGAATCTGTTGAATCTATAGTTGATGTAGTTAAGACAGTCTTAGAAAGAACTCCACCTGAATTAGCTGCAGATATAATAGAAAAAGGCATATTAATGACTGGTGGCGGTGCATTATTATATGGGCTTGATAAGCTCATAGAGTTTAGAACTGGTGTGGAAGTAACTATAGCTGAAAATGCTATTGAGTGCGTTGCTGAAGGAACAGGAGCAGTTTTAGGACAATTAGATAAGTTAGACAATGAATTAAATTCTCAAGAAATAGTTCTTATTGAATAAAAAGAATAAAATCATCCCAAAACTTTTAAGTTTTGGGATGATTTTATTTTTTTAGATTATATGCATCGATTAAAGCTTTTGATATTAATTTAGCCATGTCCATAACTAAAGAAAGTCTTATGCTGTAAGAAGAAAATACTTCTGAATTATTAACAGTATCAACTATACCGATTATTGAAGCTATACCAACTTCAGGTAACTCTTTACCAACACCTTTTCCGGGATGTATAGCATAATCTCTAGTATGAATTTCTCCAATAGCATCTTTATTACCAAGGCATGCATCTACTCCTATTATTGGAGAATCAGGATGTTTTTCGTATATTTCTTCTAGTCGATCATCTATGTTTAAAGCGTGTATAGGACTTGAAAGTGTACCGTATACAGGTAATTCAAATGAGCTATCTTTTAAAATTGAGCCTACTAAAGGACCTAAACAATCACCAATACATTTATCAGTACCGATACAGACTATTATTGTTTTATTATTAAGATAATCCTTAATTGCTTCAGATATCTCAAAACAAGCATCTGTTGATTTATAATTTACTTTGTGTTTAGTCAAATGCAATACCCTCCCCTCTTAACATATATATATGATGGGATTTAATAAAAAATGTGGTTTAAAGTATAAAAAAAAACAAAGTGGAAAATATTAGAATGAGAGGTGAGCAATAATGAAGAGAATTTTAACTATCATATTTATGACTTTTGCATTATTAATGAATATTTATTTAATATTTTATTGGCAGCCTAAAGATGCTAAAGCAATAATTACTAGCAATAATGATAGTGTAAGTGTAATGTCATATTCAAGATCTATGTATACAGTTAATAAAAACACTGTAATGACGATATTATCTGAAGATGATAAAAAGAATTTAACAAGAATAGTATATAAATTATCAACAAGTGATATAGGAAAAGTTGAAGAAGCATTTAATTTAGAAGATGAAAATGAAGGTTTGATGAGAGCTTTTAAAGTTTTTCAAACAAGATTATCAACACAGGATTATATAAAGTTAAGAGGAATTTTTTCTAAATTTATAGATATAGAAGTATTAGATTTAAATTTGAAAAAATAATTAAAGTTATATACTAAACAGAAGTATTATAAAGTAAAATAAAGTAATATAAATATAATTTAAGTACATGAGTATATATAAGACTTGAAATATAATTGGATTGAATATATACTAGTCATTGTTGATTGGCAACAACGCAACAAAACAAAAAAAGAATATTTTGGAGGAATTCCCGAGTGGCCAAAGGGGGCAGACTGTAAATCTGTTACGTTACGTTTCGATGGTTCGAATCCATCTTCCTCCAC